>JANMUC010000156.1:0-2164 GCA_031391225.1 Deinococcales bacterium | reverse complement strand
GGAAGGGTTTGCCCAAATCAATCTCAGCCTTCTGGAATGTCCCCAGCAGGACATCAATTGCCATTTTGGTCGGCTCGAGTGGCTGTTGAGCCTCGGCTGGTTTCGTGCCGGTTGGAGAATTGTTCTCGGGAGTTGGATATTTTTGCTCGAGTTCGAGGCGGGTTGTTGCCAAGTCTGCCAATTTCTCGCGTTGTGTTGGGTTCAGCAATAATGTTTTGGTCAGCGCGATTGAATCCACGTTGACAAAAACCGTGACCATCAAGGCTGCCAGTGTCAACCAAGCCACGGTGCGACGTTTATACCAAGCGCTCAGTTGATCCATTTCTTGTTCAAACCACAAGATTAAACGTATTCGAAGTTTCTCGAGATCGTTGCTGGTTTCAGCCAAAAAAAGCTCGAGTATCTTGACGATCGGGGCTTGTGCTCCATTGTGGGAAAACTTGGTTTTGAGCGTTTCAAGGACTGGATCTCCGCCGGCTACGGTTGCGATCTCAATTGCCTTTTGAACCTGGGCAACAATGACGCTAACAAATTGTTCTGGGTCAACATGAGGAGGCTTTGTGACGCTTGGCACGACACTTTTGATCAGAGGATGCGCCAATATCTCACTCGCTTTGTCACCCAAAATCAATTTTAAACTTGCCTCGAGGGTGTTGCCGCGACGGTTGAACATTGCGCCAACGGCTTCAACCACCGCCGAACAAACCAAGGACACCAAGAGGTAGATAAATGTCAAACCAATCACCACCTCGAGGATCACAGAACCAAACATGCCAACCTCCTTGTTTTAATTGCGCGGACGGAGTTGAACTTCTGGTAAAGGTGTTAGAGCTTGTTTGAATTCGTCTCTCACGGATACTTTACCAATCGTTTCACCATCAACCGAACCATTGCCGCATACACCCAGCCCAAACTGACTTCCACCACCCGCTCGTAATCCATCACCAAACGCCGATTCCGAGTCAACCACGCAATCGTCCGTTCTACCACCCAGCGTCGCGGAGCAACCTTAAAATCAGGTTTCCCAGGTTTTGACAATCCAGAAGTTAATTCTAAACGCCACCCTAAATTCTGCTCTAACCACGTTCTGAACGGATCACCCTTGAATCCTTGGTCAGCCCACATCAAGTCCACTCGGTCAAAGACCTGACCTGCTTTCTCGAGTCCAAGCATTGCTGCATTGGTTTCTGCGGTATTCGCAGGAACGATCTTGACTAAAAGGAGTAACCCGAGTGTGTCAACCAGTAAGAAGCGTTTCCGTCCGTTGATTCGTTTGTAACCGTCAAAACCTCGTTCACCACCTACAGGTGTGGTTTTCACACTTTGTGTATCAATCACCACCGCACTTGGCTGTGCATGACGACCTTCACGTAGACGAACCAGAATTCGGAGTTCAGTGTTGAGTTTCTCCCAAATACCAAGAGTACAAAATTGACGATGGTACGTGTAAATGGTTTGCCAAGGTGGAAAGCAATCGGGCAACATTCGCCATTGACAACCGCTTCGGAGCACGTAGAACAAGGCGTTGAGTATGGTTTTCCATTTCCATTTTCGTCGGTATGGGTTGCCCGGTTTGGGCAGGAAGGGTTTGATGAAGTGACGTTCGGATTTGTTAAGATTGGATGGGTAGGTTTTCATCGTTGCAGACGAAGCCTACCCGCTATTTCTATGATCTTGGTAATATTGAATGTGTTTAGAAATGCTGTTTAGAACGAATTCAAACAGGCTCTAAACCATCTTCAGAGATGACTTCTTCGGCAGAGGGAGCAACACCTGTTACTGATGCTTTGAAGGCGGTTTCCCAATTTTGGGCAATCGTGATCAGGTCTTTTAATGAATTGTTGACCCATTTTTTGGAAGCGCCACTCCATCCAGATTTGCGTTTAACGTCCTTCATTTGCGTGCCCAATGTCTTTGCTCGAGAACGAAATGGCTCGAGTGCTTGATACAAAGCATACATGCTGCGGCGATACCGAATTTGAGTATGGTGTTGCCAAGCAGTCATCTGGTCTTTGGGTTGTGCCGCAAATTTGCGTCTGAGTTTATCGCCTGCCCACCAGCCACGCATTGCCAGTTGTTCAATTAAAGCACTTTTCATGTTCAGGTTTAAGCCGCCTTCGGTGGATGCCAAATGAATATGAGCCACTCGGTCACGGTGTCCAGC
>JANMUC010000150.1:0-5958 GCA_031391225.1 Deinococcales bacterium | reverse complement strand
CCTGGACACGTAAGGGAATTTGTCTTTAAAGTACCCGTAGGTGGATTTCCACCCGTCTTTAGGTTGCAAGAAAGCCCAACGACATTATTCATTTCTGCTGAAGCTCGAGAAGCCTTAAAAAAAGCTGGCATCAAAGGGACTTCATACCTTTCATTACAAGGTTATGCTATTGGTAGACAGGTAGACAATCTGAAATTGATGTGCCCATTTAAAATCTGGACTCTCGAGAAAATCCATGAAATTCAAAAATTCTTCGGTATTTACTCTCCAGGAATTCGGTAAAACGGAAACACCAGTGATCGTCTGTCATGGGTGGCTTTGATCTCGTAATTGATGTCAACCATCAACAAGCCATTGTTGGCAGGGTCAGGTTCGACCAAGACGGATACCAAACGAATCCGTGGTTCCCACATTTTCAGGGCTTCTTCGACGTAATAGGCTGCCAGACCAATCATGGTGGCGTCGGCGCTCGAGAAGATCAGATCGTGAATTTGACAACCAAATTCTGGACGCATGACGCGTTGTCCTTTGGGGGTCAGTAAAATCATTTGAATCGCTTGTTCAACGTCTTGTTCGTTGCGGGCAACGGCAATTCGACCTCGTGGGTCTACCCCAACCGGAAATGCCCATCCGACCCCTAAAAAATCTCGTTCGCTCACAAAAAACTCTCCTGTCAAGGATTTAATCTTACAATCTGATTCTCGAGTTAACTTAACATGACCAAAGATGTGAGAATTCATTCATCAAAAACCTTGGGTTTTTTGCGTGTTGGACAGCGTTCAATTGTACTGGTCGCAATACTCTCAGTTTGTTCAGAATTATACGATTAAACTGCAGAAGACTTTCATTTCATTTTAGGGAGGATATAACAGTGCCAGAGTATTTATCACCAGGCGTTTTTATTGAAGAGGTCAGTACAGGTCCACGTCCTATCGAGGGTGTTGGAACGGCGATGGCGGGTTTTGTTGGTTTTGCCGACAATGGTCCGATCAATAAACCCACGCTCATTACTTCGTGGGAACAATATGTGAAGGTCTTTGGGGCGCTCGAAGAGGGTGGCGTGCGCAGCGGTTTTTCAAAATACGGTTATTACTTGGGTCAATCAATTTTTGGGTTTTTCTCAAATGGTGGACGGCGCTGTTATGTGACCCGGGTCAATCCTCAAATAACTGATTCCGATAAAAATCCGGCTGCCCTCAAAGCACTCGAGGCTCATGTTCCGTCACGTGCCAGCAAAGCCATGATGTCACTCACTTTTCAAGCCAAACAATCAACTTCGAGCGATATCAGCGTGGAAATTTCGCCACCGTCCAGCACCGATGCGGGCGAGGGCAGTTTTAACGTCAAGATTACCGTCGATAGCGTTGAAGAGTTTTTTGAAAATTTAGTCATTGGTAAACCTCAAAAAGGTGCGAAAGCCACCAGCGTAGCGGAAGCGCTTGCCACCAGCAAAATGGTGACCGTAATAGTTGAAGAAAAAGCCAGTGGAACGCTTGCCGAACGCGCCCCAGAAATTGGTGTGCACGTGATTAAAGCCTCGCAGTCGCTCGAGTTGATGCCAGTTCAATCAAACACCTTTATTGGCAATGTCGATGACCGCAGCGGTTTAGAGGGCATGGAAATTGCTGACGATGTCACGATGATTTGTGCGCCGGATATCATGTGGGCTTACGAGAACGGCAAAATTGATAAAGACGGCGTCAAAGCCGTGCAACTCGCCATGATTACCCACTGTGAACGCCTGATGGATCGCGTGGCGATCATTGACCCACTGCCGAACATGACCCCGCAGCAAGTTAAAAAATGGCGTGAAAAAGAATCCAATTTTGACTCAAGTTATGCCGCGCTCTATTACCCTTGGGTTAAAGTAAACGGACCTGACGGTAAGCCCGTGGCAGTGCCGCCGAGCGGTCACATGGCGGGTATCTGGTCACGGTCGGACAATGAGCGCGGCGTGCACAAAGCCCCCGCCAATGAGGTTGTGCGCGGGGCGCTCGAGCCAGTCTACGAAGTCACCAAAAACGAACAAGACACCCTGAATCCAACGGGCATCAACTGCATTCGTACCTTCACGGCGCGGGGTGTGCGGGTGTGGGGTGCGCGTACCCTCTCGAGCGACCCGCAATGGCGTTACTTGAACGTGAGGCGGCTTTTCAATTACGTCGAAAAGTCTTGCTTCAACGGCACGCAATGGGTGGTTTTTGAACCCAACAACCGCGATTTGTGGGAGCGCATCAAACGCGATTTGACCGCCTTCATGAAAGGCGTTTGGCGCGACGGGGCATTGTTCGGTTCGACCCCAGAGGAAGCATTTCGGATTACGGTGGATGATAACAACAACCCACCCGACGAACGGGATCGCGGCTTTTTAACAATTGACATTGCGCTCGCACCAGTCAAGCCAGCCGAGTTTGTGCGGATGCGTTTCGGTCAGAAGATGCAGAGCGAATAAGGCGCATTCATCTTCTACTCGTAGTTTCGGGGTATACTTTGCACGAATCGCTCGAGCCTTGCAATGATGGGCAACCTCGGACTCGTATAGAAAAACGAACAAATTCGATTTTCATACCGTGGACCACGTTCGACCCTCATGTCTGGACAAACCTCGAGTCGTGATGAGCATTTGGTTAGCGGCAGTACACATTCTTTAGGAGGTTTCATCATGGCTGACAAAGTTCCAGATATTGTCGTTGGTGCATATTGGCGAGTTGACGTTCAAGGCAAAGTCGTTGGCATTTTCTCGGGTTACGAGGGCGGCGGCAGCAAAAACAAGCTGGTCGAACACCGTTACGTGAATGCCCAAGGGCAACCCATGATCAAGTACGAACCAGGTCCGCTCGAGTTGACACCAATCAAGCTTTCGCGCGGTTTAACGGGAAGCAAAGAAATGCTCGCCTGGCGCGAATTGGTTGAAAAAGGCAAGATCGTTGAAGCACGCTGTAATGCTTCAATCATCATGTTAAATAATGATGGTTCAGAAGTGGCACGTACCAATTACATCAACATGTGGCCATCAGAAATGTCAACTTCCAAACTAGACCCAAAAGTGGGCGAAGCTGTGGTCGAAACCATTACTTTGGTTTACGAAGAAGTCACCTATACTCGCACGGGTACAACCCCTTCGTCATAAGCCACCAAGCAAAGGTTTCACCGCTCGAGCTGGCATTTGTTGTCTGCTCGAGCGTTTGCTTCTAAGGACTGCACTTGCAAAACACAGATTACGAATTTACGCTGCCCAAAGGTTTTGTTGACGAAGCGGGCAACCTTCATAACGTGGGTGTGATGCGGCTCGCCACGACCTTAGATGAAATTGCACCGTTGTCTGACGCTCGGGTGCAAGCCAATGAAGGATATTTGGGCATTTTGTTGCTCTCGAGGGTGGTCACGCGCCTTGGCGGATTTGCACCCGTTCCCGTGGCGTTGCTTGAGCGTTTGTACGCTGCCGATTACGTGTTTTTACAAGATTTGTACATTCAAATCAACTCTGGGGTGGGCAGTTTGCAGGTTTTAAACCAGGGTCTGATCGAAACCGAATGCCCAAACTGTCAAGCCAGGTTTTTACTCGATTTATCCATGCAACATTCTTAACGCCAGCTCGAGAATCAAGGTTTAATCAAGACTAGCGCCAATCAAATTTTGGGAGTTTCAATGCCAAATCAAGCTCAAAATTCAGGGGCGAAACAATCACCTCAAAACGACCAAGAACTGATCGAAAAACTGGCGGAAAAAGTTTACCGCCTGATGCTCGAGGATTTAAAACTCTCAAAATTGCGCGGTGACACGCGCTCCATCCCTTTAAGGCGGTGAGCCAATGGCAAAATCGGCTGATGTCAGTCAAAAAAATCCTGGTATGGACAACGTGCGTGCCATTTCCAACAGTTTCTTTTACGTGCAAATTGCCAATTTTACGATTGCCTTCAAAGAAGTCAGCGGTTTGCAAATCGAAACCGAAGTCTTTGAATACCGCGAAGGTGGCGTGAACGATTACATTCATCGCCTGCCAGGACCAACCAAATCGGGCAACATTATTTTAAAACGAGGGATTGCCCCAACCCAAGAATTTATGGAATGGTACGAAAAAATTCTGGCAGGCAACATCGAATGCCACGACGTGATTATTTCGATGCACGAACTCGAGGTACGCGACCCGATCATCAAATGGAAAGTGAACCAAGCTTGGCCCTGCAAGTGGTCAGGTCCTAACTTTGTGGCAGGCGATAACGTTGTTGCCGTCGAATCGCTCGAGTTGGCACACGCGGGTCTGGGGCGGGCGTGAAACAAGGCGTGCAACTGCTGCTTGAACGGGTGCAACGCCACCGTGCGTTTCCTCGCTTGGCAGCCGCCAACGGTCAAAACCTGCAAGCAACCTTAAGTCCAGCCAGTATTCCTGCGCCTTTGGATTCGCATTTCGAGCCATCACGGTTTGTGCCAGTGCTTGCCGAACCTTCAAGGCAAAACGTTTCAAGATTTGAAAATACCGTTTTTGAACTCGAGCCGAGAAACGAAATGAACGCCGTTGCTGCAAACACGTCGCTTGAGGTTGAAGCTGAATTGCAAACATTTGCAAATGATGCCATTCAAGTTGCAGAGCAGTTTGCAGCACAAGCTTCAGAAGAGATTTTCGAGCAGACTTTAGGATTCGAGACTTCACAGGGTTTTGAAAGCATTGAAATTATTGAACCGCAAACCTCGAGCGAGAATCTAGTCTCTAAAATGCCGAGCGAAAGCGTGTCCGAACCAAACGCCAACTCGCCTCGAGCGGTACAACAAACCGAGATTTCAATTGACCGACCAATCAACCAACTCAAAAATCCTCAAGATTCCGATATTCAAACTCGAGCATCCCAAACCAACCGACCTGCAAATCAACAGTCAATTTCAGGAACATCACAACCTCGAGAAACCCAGTCAGTCAGCGTAAATCCGAAGCAAGAAATCTCAAGTGCTCAAACAGCACAACAATCCGAATTGGGAGCACCAACTTTAAGCTCAAATCTCGAGCAAAATATTTCATTTTCTGAGTCGCATCAAAACCAAGACACAAAATCAATTGCCGAAGAAATTTCAGTTTCGGCAATCAATACTTTTTTAGAAACTTCAAATTTTATTCCCACAAAAATCAATCAAACCGCGGATGCTTTAGGTCAACCACAACCTGAATCAGCCGCGCAAACTGAAGCGGCTCGTCAATCTGTGCGCAGCCCAAGCCGTTTGGAATCTACACTCGAGGCGTTGCGTCAATTCAATCCCCAAACACAAAACAGCGAATCAGTTGCGCAGTCACAAGCCACCCAACCCAATACTCGAGCCGCAAAAAATTCCGAGGTTTTGCCTTCAAAAACCTCGAGTGTTGCGCCGTCAGAAGCAGCCTCAAAAATACAATCTGCATCTCAAAAATCGCTTGAGCCAAACTTTGCAAAGCCTCAAGTTCAAGCTGAAAATCAAAACGCACTTGAACCGAAAATTGACCCAGGCACCAAGCCAGAAGTTGAAATCAACAATCAAAATCCAAGCACCGTAAAACCAACGCTCGAGACTCAAGAGGTCATTCCAGCCAACCCTGTACTGCCAACTAAATCTGTGGATACTCGAGATGCTGGTATTGAAAATGTTCAAACCGACGATGTCAAAAAGCAAAATGCTGGCATTGAAATTACTCAAGTCAAATTGGATTCGTTGCCGTCCGAACAATCTGGTTTTGAAGAGCAAATCAACTTGTCTGAGCTTCAACAAAATGAAATGGCAACGCTGCAAACAAATTCGGCTGAAGCTGTTCAATCCAAACCAGCTTCAGTCGAAATGGCGCAAACCCAATTGTCGCAAGGAAATCCAACCCAACCAAAATTTAGATCTGAAACGTCAAACCTCGAGATACCAAACAATCAAAGACCAAACAAAAATTTTCGGGGGGATACGCAAACCTCGAGCGAACAAAACGATTTGGCTGTACCTTCAACA
>JANMUC010000148.1:0-4073 GCA_031391225.1 Deinococcales bacterium | reverse complement strand
CTCGAGTCACCCAACCAGCCGTGAAACAGGTTGTAAAGGGCGTAAACGCTAAAACCGCCAACGGCGATCAGATAGCCGTGCGCGAGGTTAATCACGCGGCTGGATTTGTAAATCAGTACAAACCCCAGCGCCGCCACCGCGTACACGCAACCCGTAATCACACCTTGCACGAACAACTGTAAAAACACGTCAAAGCTCATAATGCCCCCACCAATACTTTGTTTTGAGTCTCGAGGGTCACGACTGGAACATCGGTTTCGACCCTTGCCACCTGTCCGTCTTGATACTTGAATTCGGCTTGAACGCGGGTGCTCGAGACGTTGCTGTAAAGCGCCTCAACCAGTTTCGCATAACGTTCTTGCACCAGTCCGCGCCGTACTTTGCCCGTGCGGGTCAGTTCTTCATCGTCTGCATCGAGCATTTTGTAAAGGCAAACAAAACGTTTAATGCGTTGATTTTCTGGCAGACTGGCGTTGACGTTTTCCACCTCGAGTTTAATCAGCGCAATGACTTCGGGTTTGCTCGATAAGTCCATATAGGTCGTGTATGCCAGCCCTTTGGTTTCCGCCCAGTTGCCGACGGTGGCGGCATCAATGTTGACGAACGCCGCGACGTAATCTTGCTGGTCGCCGTAACAGACCGCCTCTTTGATGTAAGGCGAGAATTTCAGTTTATTCTCGAGAAATTGCGGACTGAACATTTCACCCGCTTTGGTGTGCATGACATCGCTGACGCGGTCAATTACCACCAAATGCCCTTCAGTGGTCAAGTACCCAGCATCGCCAGAATGTAGCCAACCTCCCTCGAGCAGCGCGGCGGTGTCTTCGGGGCGTTTGTAATAACCTTTGCAGACCGCCTCGGATTTGGAAAGAATCTCGCCGCTCTCGGCAATTTTGAGTTCAGTACCAGGAATCGGTTTGCCCACCGTGTCAAATCTAACGTCGCCGTCGCGGTGAACGTAAGCGATGCCAATGATCTCGGTTTGCCCGTAAATCTGTTTTAAGTTAATGCCCATCGCATGATAGAACCGAAAGACATCCGGTCCGAGCGCCGCGCCGCCCGTGTAGGCACGCCGCAGCCTCAAAAAACCGCGTTGGTCTTTGATCTGCTTGAACAAGAAATTCTCGCTCAGCCACGCTTTAAACCTCACGCCGGATGGCATGGTTTTGGATTGCAAACGGTAATCCGCCGCCTCTAAACCCCACGCCAATAATTTCTTGTAGATAAAGCGGTTGAGCGGGTACGTCTCCTGAATTTTCACCCAAATATCCGATTGAATCCCCTCCCAAACTCGAGGTGGCGAGAACATCACCCGAGGTCCAACCTCACGCAAATCGCTCATGGCGGTCTCGATCTCTTCGGGGAAATTGACCACGCAACCCGTCACCAGCGCCATGCCAACCGACATCATCTGCTCGCCAATCCAAGCCAGCGGCAAAAACGAGATGTAATCGTCGCCGAACTCGAGCGGGTCGATGCTCGATAACCCCACTGCCATCGCAATGTAATTTTTGTGCATCAGCATCACGGCTTTGGGCTTGCCCGTCGTGCCCGAAGTGCTCGAGAAATGGCAGACATCATCGGGTTGCCCCATATCCAGCAGGTCATCAAACAGCGTTTTGTTCTCGCGGTCAAAGTTCTTGCCCTTCTCGAGCACCGCCTCGAAAGTCAAAAACCACGGGTCACCCTGATACGGACGCATCCCTCGAGGATCGTGGTAAATCACAAATTCGACCATCGGAATTTGCTCCCGAATCTCGAGCAACTTGTCTACCTGTTCCTGATTTTCGGCGACAATGATTTTGCTGTCGGTGTACTCGAGCAAATACGCCATCTCGGACGGTACGCTCGACTGATAAACACCCACCGAGACCGCGCCCAAACTTTGCACGCCCAATTCGGCGTACAACCATTCGGGAATGTTATCGGCGATCACCGCCAGCTTGTCATCGCGGCGTAAACCCAGCGCGTACAACCCCAGCGCAAAATATTTCACGCGCTCAAAGTAATTGTCCCAAGTGGTTTCTTGCCAAATCCCAAATTTTTTCAGGCGCAACGCCACCGCATTGGGATGCAACTCGGCACGTTGCTTTAAAAGCTGTGGCATGGTGAATTGTGCGGCGTTCTCGAGTTTCATGCTGCCTCCACGCCGACGTAAGCCTCAATGACTTTGGGATGCGCCGCCACTTCTTGGGGTTCGCCGCCCGCAATTAAAATTCCGAAATCGAGCACATACACCGTGTCTGAAATGTCCATCACCACGCCCAAATCGTGTTCGATCAAAACCACAGCAATATGACGTTCCTGGACAATATCGAGCACAAACCTCACCATGTCCTCTTTCTCTGAAACATTCATGCCCGCCATCGGTTCGTCTAGTAGCAACAATTTTGGCGCGAGCGTCAACGCCCTGGCAACCTCCACCCGCTTTTGCACCCCATACGAAAGCGTTCCCACCGAATGCTTGCGGTGCTCCTCGAGTTCCATAAAATCGATGATTTCTTCGACGAAGGCACGGTTTTCGGACTCTTGACGTTGCGCCTTGCCGTAATGAAATGCCGCCTCGAAAATGTTGTAATTAAAGTTTAAATGCCGCGCCAACATCAAATTCTCAACCACGCTCAAACCCCTAAACAGCTCGAGGTTCTGAAAAGCCCGCGCAATTCCAAGCTTGGTCACATGATGCGGACTTGTGCTACTGACGCGCTTGCCGCCAAACGTAATCTCGCCCTTGGTCGGTTGGTAAAAACCCGAAATGCAATTCAGCAAACTGGTTTTACCCGCCCCATTTGGACCAATAATACTGGTGATCCCAGCATCTGGGATACGCAAGGAAACATCCGTCAGCGCGTTCAAACCACCAAAAGTCAGTGTGACGTTGTTCACCAAAAGTTCTGACACGCGTTCACCCCTCGAGACACCTGAGAACAACAAAAATCAATGCAGAGAATTTCTGCCGCACCGACCTAACGAGTTGAGATATGACGGCATTGTGTGGGCAACGGGGCGCAACTGTCAAGAAAAATCGAAGTTTGCGAGAATCAACAAAATTGGAGATTTTCTGCAAGGTTTTTTAAACTCGAGTTTTAAAATTCTGAGGCTCGAGCGAAAAGCCCCTCACCCGACTTCTTGCCCCTTAAAGCAGCACCTTCGGGCTTGGGGCGCTCGCTTAGGCTCGTCACCCTCTCCCGCTTGCGGGAGAGGGTTCTAAACGGTATTTTTCGTGAAATCGACAATCTTTCAAAAAGTTTTTCAACCACTCAAAATAGAACTTAAATTCCCTTCTCCCGAACGGCGGGAGAAGGGTCGGGGATGAGCGACCATGCCCGTTAGCGATTCCGCCCGTTAGGTGCATCTTGGAATCAAGAAGGTGCATTTTATGGTCAAGAGAGGGTGGCACAACTTTTGCTTCTCTTAAATTCAATTAAGCTCGAGTAGCGCCACAACCCCTTCACGGAAAACTCGAGTATGCACGTCCACGTCGCTTGTGGTCGTCTGTGGACTCATCAGTGCCATGTTGTGAAATGGGGTCATCAGGATTCCGCGATTGAGTGCCCAGAGGTGCATAAATCCATCCAAATCGGCATCGCTCGAGCTTGCAGCTTCACCACCGTTTTGTGGCAGGCTGGCACGAAACCAGTATTCGGCGCGACAACCGAGTTGGTTGACCACCCAGGGAAGTTTGAATTCGTCAATTACGGCTTGGACACCGTTTGTAAAATGATTGGCGACTGGAATCATCTGCGCGTAGGCGGCTGGGGTTAACACTTCCTCGAGTGTGGCTCGCATGGCGGCGGCAGCAAGCACATTTCCTGCCAACGTGCCACCAATGCCGCCAGTGTCGGACAGATCGCGTTCGATGCTCGAGTTCACGCGTTCAGCCAGCTCTTGAGAAAAGCCGTAAGCGGCGGCAGGAATCCCGCCCGCGATGGGTTTGCCGATGGTCAGAATGTCTGGCTCGAGGTGGTGTTTGGCAGTGTACCCGCCAACGCCAGTGCAGATCGTGTGGGTTTCATCCAGAATCAAAATAGTGCCTGTTGCTCGAGTGAGTTTGCGTAGCGCGTCATGAAATC
>JANMUC010000208.1:0-7409 GCA_031391225.1 Deinococcales bacterium | reverse complement strand
ATGGATAATCCCAAGCCTGTGCCGCCAGGATCACGCCCTGGAGTCCGTGAACGATCAATGCGGTAGAACCGCTCGAAGACTTGTTCGAGGTCTTCGGGTGGAATACCGGGTCCTTGATCGCAAATTTTTACAATTGCTTTTTTATCTTGGTCGTTTTGATTTTTGATTTCCAAGGATACTCGAATTGTTTTGCCTTCTCCAGAGTATTTAACGGCATTCTCGAGCAGTACCAGCAACAATTGTTTGAGACGGTCATTGTTACCCATGACGATCACTGGGGGCAATTCGCCAGATTCGAACTGGTGTTGGGTGGTCAAGTGCTGGCTCATTCTTAGGCTTTCGGCAATCAGTTTGTCTAAACGTAGCGGTGTAAATTCGCTGTGTTGGGCGGCGTCGCCCCGTGCCACGGCGAGCAGATCGGTGATCAGGCGCGACAAACGCGCTGCCTCGCGTTCGGCGTCGGTCAGCATCTCGAGGCGTTCCTCGTTGGAAACATTGGGGAAACGCAGCAACAACTCGAGGTTGCCACGGATGGCGGTTAGGGGTGCGCGAAGTTCGTGGGCGGCGTCCGAAACGAAGCGCTTTTGGGCTTCGTTTAGGGTGGTCAATTTTAAGTCACGTGCCATTAAAAGCCGTGTCAATCTGGCGCGTTCGACATCAGCCCAGGTGCGTTCGGCGGTATCTGAGATCAGTAAAATTTCGTCTTGCGTCCACGTTCTTGGAGCAGATTCTTGAACCGTCAAAATAGCTTCGAGTTTGCCGCTTTTGATCAGCGGTACACTGAGATTCGCCGAGATGCCCAACTCGAGATAGGCTTGGCGTTGCGCTTGGTTAAGGCGTGGATCGGTTTTAACATTTTCGATCACCACGGTTTTGCCCAATTGCAAATCGTCGATGATGGCTTCGCCGTAATCTTTTAATTTAAAACGTCCGACTACTTTGGGCGTGATCGTTCCATCGTCTCGATGAACCACAAGGTGTTCGCCGTCAGCTTCGATTTCGGAGTAAACAACACGGTCTGCATTTAAGCGTTTTGCCAACAAGATGGCAGCTTCTATTTGGACCACCTCTGGGTCCTCGAGATCACGCAGGGTATCGGCAAGCTTTAAGCGGTATTCGTCTCTTTGGGCAACCTGTAACAGCTTGGCGGCAGAGCGGCGGCGTTCGGTAACGTCGGTAAAAATCACAGCAACCTGACGACTTTGGAGACCACCAACCCGTAGGGCTTCAACCTCAAAGATTCGACCCATCGCCTCCGAACCCTGTTCAAAGCTGTACGTCTCGCCAGTTTCTGCGACTCGAGCATAGGTGTCAATCCAATGCTGTTCCAAACCTGGCACAAGCTCGAGGGCTGTTTTGCCTGCCGCCTCGTGCAATCCAGTGTGGTTTTCAAAGGCTGGGTTATGCTCGAGAAAACGGTAATCAATAGGTTTATTATCATTGCCGTACAAAATTTCAACAATGCAAAACCCTTGATTGGTGCTTTTAAAAAGCATCCGGTAACGTTCTTCTGAGTATCGGCGCGAGGTGATCTCTTCGATCATCACGGCAACGCGTATCACCTGCGATGATTCATCAAAAATGGGTTGCAGATGCTCGAGCCAGGTTCGCCCTCGGTCGGCTCCGACGCCTTCAACCTCAAGGTTTTGGATCGACTGACCGGTTTTAAGCACCTCGAGCAGTGCAGGCTCGAGCACATCGGCGAGGGCTGGCACAATTTCGCGCACGGTTTTGCCGATAAAACTTGAAGGATCGCTGCCGTTCATGGCACCAAGCCCAGCATTACAATAAACGTATTTTAAATCCTGGTCGATGACGGCAACACCGTTGGGTGTTGAAAGCAATGCTTGGAGCAGTTGTGCCTCGGGGAATTTCATTTAAACCTTGTCAAGCTCTTAAGCGAGATAATTTTGTGATCTGCCTTAATTTTACAGTCAGTGAGAGAGTACTGTCCAGGCAGGTTTACCATCCCTGAATCAGTCGGTTGGGATTCTATTGGTTCCTATTTTTATTTGGCAATCTTTAAACGCACAATTGCCAGCGTTCCAACCCCAATTTCACTCTCGAGCCGAATTTCGCCGCCGTGCTGGGCAACAATCCATTTGGCAATCGGTAAGCCCAAACCTGTACCACCAGGGTCGGTACCCCTTGGGCGTCCCTTGTCAACGCGGTAAAAACGCTCGAACACCTGTTCCAGGTGCTCCGAAGAAATCCCAATGCCGCTGTCTTGCACCCGAATTTCTGCCCATTCAGGATCGCAATCGAGCGAAACCCGAATCCAACCCCCATCTGGCGTGTATTTAATGGCATTCTCGAGCAAAATCAGCATCAGTTGTTGGATGCGGTCATGGTCGGCTTGGACGGTACAGTGGTTAAGGCTAAGCAATTCAAAATGGTGGTTTTTGGTCAGGTGTTGGGCGTGACGTAAACTCTCACCCACCAGCTCATGAAGCAAAATCGGCTCGAGTCTCAAGCCTTCGCCCGCGTCACCCCTCGCAAGCGCCAAGAGGTCATTGACCAATCGTCCCAAACGTGCCGCCTCGCGGTAGGCGTCTTCGGTGGTTTCAGTGCGGTCAGCCGCCGGCATGTTCGGGTAGCGGCGCAACAACTCGAGGTTGCCTTGAATGCTGGTTAAGGGGGCGCGAAGTTCGTGGGCGGCATCGCCAACAAAACGTTTTTGGGCATCTAGGATGCGGCGCAGGGTTAATTCGGCAATTTTGCGTTCAGTAATGTCTTGGGTGACACCGTTAATGTCAGTCACTGTGCCTTTGGTGTCTAACCTTGCCATGCCGTGCTCTTCGACCCAAATATGCTGGCGGGTGGTCTGATTCCAAATTCTGAAACTGGCTTGGTACGCCTCTTTGTTTTGTTTGGCGTGTTCCAGAATCTTCAAATACGCTTTAAGGTCTTCACGGTGAATGTCGTTGTTGCGCAGTCGAAACGTTGTCCAGTTGGCATTCGCGCCCAAGATCTCGCTGGCATTGCCAGACATGGTTAACGTGTCATCTTCGATACGCCAATCCCAAGCCACCATTCGCGCGGCATGAAGCGCCAAGTCCGAACTCATTTCGAGCTGTTGATTGCTCTGCTCGAGTTTTTGCAACAATTCTGCGCGTTCGACGGCGTACTTTAACGCCCGCAGAATGTCGTCGCCAATACCTTGACCTTTGACCAAAAAATCTTGCGCCCCATTTTGCAGTGCCATAACGGCGGTTTCGCGGTCGCTGATGCCGCTCAGCACCACAATCGGATGGTGCGGTGCCAATGCTCTGGCTTTACGAACAGTCTCGAGTCCCTGGGCGTCGGGCAGTGAGAGGTCGAGCAAAATGGCGTCAATGTTGCTTTCGTCAAGAATGAGGACAGAAGCTTGCAGGCTGGTCTTGTGAATCAATTCGACAGTGGGGTCGGCTTCAGAAAGATATTCCCGAACCAGCAAGGCGTCACCAGGATTGTCTTCAATAAGAAGTATTCGCATATGGGTACGCCCGTAAACTGGTTTCATGAATGAGACGGCAGCCTGACCACGGTCAACCAAAAGTCTTCCAAACTGCGCACGACCTGCATAAATTTTTCAAAATCCACAGGCTTGGCAATATAGCAATTGGCGTGCGAGCGGTAACTTTTGGCAATGTCCTCCTCGTCCTGCGAGGTGGTCAAAATCACCACCGGAATCACCCGCAATGCCAGATCGGCTTTGATTTTCTCAAGCACTTCCAAGCCGCCCATGCGCGGCAAATTTAAATCCAGCAAAATAATGTCTGGACGAGTAACATTTGGGTTTTTGAGGTAATCAAGAGCTTGCACACCGTCACGCATGACGGTCATGTTGTTGCGAATTTTGCCTTCCAAAAACGCCTCTCTGGTCAATTGAACGTCGCCAGGGTTGTCTTCGACCAACAAAATTTCGATCATTTTTGTTCCACTATTTGGCATAAATCAATTCCTTTGGGCGGCTTTCAAGGTGAAGTAAAACGTGGTCCCGTGATCGGGTTGGCTGCTCAGCCAAATACGTCCACCGTGATGCTCGATAATTCGTTTGACGATGCTTAAACCAATCCCGCTGCCAGCAAAGACTTCCCTGGTATTCAGGCGCTGGAAAATCGTAAAAATTCGGTCAAAATACGTTTTTTCGATCCCAATTCCGTTGTCCCTGATTGCAAAACGCCACTCCTCATCCGATTCTGATTCGGCAGCGATTTCGACTTGGTGCGCCGTATTTGGACGACGAAATTTTAAGGCATTTCCGACAAGATTGGTAAAAACCTGCTCGAGCTGACCCTCGTCGGCGATGACCACAGGCATTTTGCCAATGACCTTGACGGTGGCACCCTCTGCGGCAAGCTCGAGCGAACGCAGGGCACTTTGGACCACCGTGCCAGAATCGACTGGCTGCATCTTTGGGGCTTGCCTGCCCAATCTCGAGAATGCCAGCAAATCCTGAATCAGGCGCTGCATTCGGTTTGCGCCGTCCACGGCAAAATGAATGTACTGATCGGCTCGTTCGTCGAGTTTACCCTTGTAGCGTTTCTCGAGAAGTTGGGTGTAACTCGAGATCATCCGCAGCGGTTCTTGCAGATCGTGGGTTGCCACGTAAGCGAATTGCTCGAGGTCGGCGTTCGAGCGCCTTAAAGCTTCGGTTCGGGTTCGTACCGCATCGTAAGAGGCGTTCAGGCTGAGGGCAAGCCGTCCGATTTCGTCTGGACTGGTGATTTTGGTTCGCAAATCTTCATCGCCTGTCAGTTGGGCATCGGTGGTTTTTTCAATCAAATTGAGCGGCTGCAAAACGAACACTTGCAAACCTCGGCGCACCAACAAGCCCGCAACAACGATCAGAGCAAACATTGTCCAAGGCAAAAATTGCATCATGTTGATTAAATCACCAACTTCATTTCGCGTCCTTAAAAAAGCTTTCTGAGATTTATCTGAAAGGTCGGTCAGCAGCACCCGAAGGCGATCAAATCGAACCTTGCCCGCTGGAGCCACCACCGCCCTAAAAATTTCGGCGCTCAGATTGCCGAGCTGCAATTGGTCTTTAACCCAAACGAGATACCCATCAACTGCGGATTTAACATCTTTTAATTCTGCCAAAAAAAATGGGTTTTTCTCTAAATTCTCGAGCGCCAATTTGATTTGTGTAAGCCCCAATTTGTACGGGGCAAGAAACTCTGGTTGTGTACTCAGGGCATAACCGCGAAGTCCAGTTTCGACGTTCAACAAACCCGTTTGCAACTCTCCGGCGCTGATCAGTTCAATGCGATACGCCGTGGTCAGCGCCGATTTTTCTTGCAAACGACCCGCCGTCAAAACCATGGCGGCGGTCACAAAAAGCGAGGGAATCAAAATCATGACCACCAAAAGATCGAGCTTGGTACTGAGCTTGGCTTGATAAAACCAAGCCAGCAACGATCTGGTTTTGGCTGGCGGAACGATCATGGGCGTCATTATCCATGCTCAATCCTCCAGCCAAACTGAACCCAAACTGAGCCTAAGCTGAACCACTTAACCGCCAGGCGAATCGCTGCCCTTCTCGGTGGAAAGTTGCTGTTCGTTCATTTGTTCCTCTTTGGCTCCCAGACCACGGCTGGCTTTTGGCGTTGGCGCGTCTTGGGGTTTGAGTTCCTCGCGCAAGGCATCTGCTTTTTTATTTGATATGGCAGGAACTTTAGGTGATTTCTCAGTGCTCATGTTGACCTCTTCACTGCTGAATCCAACAGGTGCGCCTCGAGAAACCAGAGCTTCTTGTCCACCGCTCGGCTGATTTCGGTAAACAAATCGGCGGTATCGAGATCGTCTTGGCTGTCCTTGATGTTCTGACGCACTATTGCGCCAAACGCCGCCATTCGAGCCACAACCGCTTCCAAATGCTCCTGGCACGTCACCGCCTGCAAATCGTACTCGGGCAAAGAGGAGGTTTGGGCGGCACAGCGCACCGTGCCGTAAACATAACCACCCAACGCCGTGGCACGCTCGGCGATTTCATCAACAAAACCCAGCACCTCGGCGGCGACCTCATCAAAGAGTTCGTGCAAGGCGATAAACTGCATACCCTTGACGTTCCAGTGCGCCTGTTTGCACTGCGAATACAAATCGCTGCTATCGGCAAGTCGATCATTCAAAATGCCAATCATCGTCTCCCTGGTTTGAACTTTCATGTCAATACTATTTTCAAACATCACTTTTTTGACATCTTTATTTGATTTTGGCTTTGCTTCGGTTTTTTTAAGGATTGGCTTCACGGATGCTTTCTTTGACATGGTCTTGCCTCCAGGAACAGTGCAAATTTTGGGTCTTACATCGGTTTTCATATCCGTTGACGCGCTCTCACTCCTATGAAAATCGCTGTCTGTTGCGACTCCCCTTGGTCGCCAATGTCTGACGCTTCTTGCTCACAAGACAGCACCTGTCGGGCTGTTCGCGCTTCGCGTCAAACATTGTGCAAGGGGCTTTAAACAAGCCAAAGTTTAAGCTCAAGACTTGCGGGCGAGCTTGGCATCAACTGAATTTCGCCTGAATTTTCAAGCCGAATTTGACCCAAACTCGAGCACCATTTTTTACTACTGCAAGGGCACCTCAGCTCGCCCTCAGTTTGGCTTCAACAAATACCTGTGGGTTTAGGATGTAAATTAAAGACTGTGAAACGCATTTTGGTGATTGACGATGACGTTAGCGTTCGTAACTTTCTGAAACGCGGCTTGTCCTTTGAAGGCTTTCAAGTCGAAACCGCCGAGAGCGGCGAAACAGGCTTACGCGCCGCCCTGGACCGTGCACCGCACCTGATGATTTTAGACTTGATGATGCCAGGCATTGACGGTTTTGAAGTTCTGCGCCGCCTAAGAGCCGCCGATGTGCAACTGCCCGTGATCATGCTGACCGCCAACGACGAGCCAGAAGCCCAGATGGAAGGCTTGAACACTGGCGCGGACGATTACGTGATCAAACCCGTTCATTTTGATGTTCTGATGGCACGCATCCGCGCGATCGAGCGCCGCTCCAACGGAACCATCTCTAACTTGCTGCGCTTCGACGATATTGTGCTCGATGTCGGCGCATTCGTCGCCAAACGCGGCACAAGGGTGCTTACTTTAACCAGCCGCGAATTTAGACTCTTGCAAGAATTTCTCGAGCAACCCGAACGCGTCATGAGCAAAAAATATTTGCTTGACCGGGTTTGGGGCGAAGAATTCTTTGGCGACGACAACGTGGTCGAAGTTTTTGTCTCGCAATTGCGGCAGAAACTCGAGGAGCAGGGCGAACCGCGATTGTTGCAAACCATTCGTAACGTTGGGTATGTGCTGCGAATGCAATAAATCCTTTAACTTTAGAGCAATCAAAAAAAATCAAGGACAATGAAAATGTCGTGCTTTTGTCCTCCCCTGCCGTAAGGTAATTTAGGTGGCTCGAGCGCAGCG
>JANMUC010000124.1:0-6366 GCA_031391225.1 Deinococcales bacterium | reverse complement strand
AACACGGTGGTAAACTGGCAGCACGGCACTTGCTTGAGCTGGGTCACACCCGCATAGCACATATTCATTTTCCGACCCAAACCATCAATTCCAATCACGACACCGTATACGTCCCGCGAGAGGATGCGCTTGAGCGGCGGCAAGGGTTTTTGGAAACCTTGAAGATGGCTGGGATTGAAACACCCAGCGAATACTTGGTGGATTGCTACGCCGTGGATTTTTGGGTTGAATCTTCGGCACAAGAGGTGGCTTTAAAACTTTTGAATCTTCCCGAGCCGCCAACGGCGATTTTTGCCGCCAGTGACGAAATGGCAATTGGGGTTTTGGGGGCGGCTCAGATCATGGGTTTAAGCGTTCCTGAAGACCTGTCGGTGATTGGTTTTGACGACGCGCCGCGGGCTGCCAACACCAACCCACCACTGACCACCGTGCGTCAACCCTTGCGGGAAATGGGCGCTGCTGCCGCACAACTCCTGAGCAACTTGGCTCGAGGCGAAATCCCTATCGAACATCATCCGTGCTTTCCAACTTCATTGATCGTTCGTTCTTCGACGGCAAGACCAAACACGCAATCTCGAGTATCTAAGGTTTTGGAACTAAGGAGGTGAGGGAAAGACAATCTGTTATTTGGTTCAAGCAGGTCAACAACTTTCAGGAGGATAAACATGAACAATCGAAATAAGAGTTTGCTGGCAATGGCAGGGGTCGCGGCGATCAGTTTCTTCGCTTTTGCCCAAGAACTTCCGCGCAATCAGACGCTTTATATTGGTGGTTTTCAATGGGGACCACCGACCAGTTACAACCCCGTCGGTTCGGGTGTGGCATGGCCAGCCCAGGGACAGTACGAGTACATTTACGAAACCTTGTACGGCTACAACCTCTTAACGGGTTCGCTCGACCCAATTCTGGCATCAAAACTCGAGCAACCCGACGGATCAACCTTAAAAGTGACCTTGCAAAGCGGCACGCGCTGGTCAGACGGCAAAGCCCTGACCAGCAAAGACGTGTTGTACAGCTTTGAACTTGCAAAGCGCCAAAACGTCAGTTACACCGCGTTCTGGGATTACGTCTCGAGCATGACGGTCAACGATGCCAAAACGTTAACCATCAAACTGAACACGAAAAAACTGAACATTGGTCTGGTCAAACAAAACCTGGCGTACACCGCGATTTTGCCGCAGCACATCTGGTCAAAACTCGAGAAGAGCGAAAAGTCTTTGATTGGTTATGCCAACATGAAACCCGTCGGCTCTGGTCCTTACCTGCTCAGCAGCGCCAATAACGAACGTGTTGTTTTACAGCGCAACGAAAAGTATTGGGGCAAGAAAGTGTACGGCACGCCCGCACCAAAATACGTGGTGCATCCAATTTTCAAATCCAACGACGCAGGCAACCTGGCGTTTGAACAAGGACAAGTTGATCTTAGCCAGCAATTTGCGCCAGAAATCTGGAAGATGTGGGAGGACAAGAAACTGCCCGTCTCGACCTGGTCAAAATCTGAGCCATTCCACGTGCCTGGTTCGATTCCGCTGGTGTTCATCAACACCAACAAAAAAGGCTTGGACAACGCCCTGGTGCGCAAAGCCATCGCATACTCGATCAATTACGGTTTGATCGCCAAAACCGCCATGTCGAGCTATTCCGTTCCTGCCAACTCGAGCCTGGTGATTCCTGGCGGCGGCGAGAAGAAGTTCTACAATGCCGAACAGGTCAAGGCGCTGGGTTGGAATTACAACCCCGAAAAAGCGGTTGATATCCTCGAGAATCAACTCAAAGCCAAAAAGGGCGGCGACGGCGTTTACGTACTGCCGGATGGCACTCGCCTCGGACCTTGGAAGGTGCAATGCCCATTTGGTTGGAGCGACTGGAACCAGACCCTCGAGATTGTCTCCTCGGGCGCGAAAGCCATCGGCATTGATATTAAAACCGATTTCCCAGAATTCCCAGTCGCCAATGCCAACATGG
Organism: Deinococcales bacterium; assembly: GCA_031391225.1. Classification (GTDB taxonomy): domain Bacteria; phylum Deinococcota; class Deinococci; order Deinococcales; family JAAFIG01; genus JANXTZ01. Next base: position 4,401 of record JANMUC010000124.1, on the reverse strand, counting down.
CAAACGGCACCTTCGATTTGGGCATGTGGTTCGTGGCAGGCGTTGGACCGAGCAGCCCTTGGCAGCGTTTCCGTGATGTCATGGACACCCGTGACGTGCCAGCCGTCGGTCAAACCGCGTTCTGGGGTTATGGTCGTTACAAGAACGCCAAAGTTGGCGATCTGCTCGACAAAGCCGCCAGTGGCGACGAAGCCGCCCAAAAGCAAAGCTACAGTGAACTCGACAAGATTTTCATGACCGACATCCCAGCCATTCCAATGATGTACCGTCCGCTCGAGTTCTTCCAATTCAATCAAACCAATTGGACGGGCTTCCCAAGCGAAACCAACCCAAGCGCCCCGCCGATGTTCCAAGGCGCTGGTATTCGCGTGCTGTTTAAGTTAAAAGCCAAATAAACTGAACCACAAGTGATTTTTAAGGTTGAGGGATGACCCTCCAAGCGTCCCTCAACCAAACTCGAGCCACACCAAAACACAAAACTCAAAAAATTGGAACTCCAAATTTCACTCGAGCTTCAAGATTTTTTATAGGATGAACATGACCCCATTTCAAAAATACATTGCCAATAAACTCTTGTGGTACGTGCTGGCATTTCTGGCAGCCGCCGCCTTCAATTTCTTTTTGCCGCGCCTTGTACCAGGTAACCCCGTGGACGTGATCGTTGGGCAGATGGCGCAAGGCGGCACGGCTTCCGGTGAAGCCAGGGAACAAACCTACAAAAATTACATGAAAGAATTTGGTTTGGACAAACCGATTTTGGTGCAATTCGGCGTGTACCTCAGCAATTTGGCAAAAGGCGATTTTGGCACGTCGTTCGGCAATTACCCAACCAAAGTCTCGAGTTTGATCGCCTCGAGTTTGCCTTGGACGGTGGCTTTGCAACTGCCAGCCATTCTGGTCGGTTGGATTGTCGGCAACATTCTGGGCGTGCTGGCGGCGTATCGCGGCGGTAATTTTGACCGCGTGGCTTTCGTTGGCTCATTGGCGCTCTCGAATTTGCCGTATTACTGTCTGGCAATTTTGCTGCTGTACGCCTTTTCGGTGGCAATCCCGATTTTTCCAAGTTTTGGCGGTTACAACCCAGGGCAAACCCCGCAACTGAGCATTGGCTTTATGATCGATGTGATTCACCATTACACCCTGCCATTTTTGTCAATTGTGCTGGTCTTGATCGGTGGTCAAGCCGTCGGAATGCGCTCAATGGCGATTTACGAACTGAGTGCCGATTACGTCAGTTTCGAGCGCAACCTTGGCGTTCAAGACTCGAGGATCGTCTCGAGCATCTTTAGAAACGCAGTCCTGCCACAAGTCACGGGGTTGGCGCTGGCAATCGGTTCGTTGGTTGGCGGCGCGTTAATCACCGAAGTCGTTTTCAGTTACCCTGGCATCGGTTCGACGCTGTTCACCGCGATTCGTCAAAACGATTACCCTGTGATTCAGGCATTAACCATGCTGATTACCTTGGGAGTTTTGGGCGCAAACTTTCTGGTGGACTTAACCTACGGTCTGATTGACCCACGCATTCGTGCCGTGCAGCAAGGCGAACGATAATGCTCGAGCATCACAATCCTCGAGCACAACTGCGGTGCTCTCTGCCCTCTGCACTCAGCCCTCTGCAACCTACACGCCCTGTGCAAACCACACAACGAACACACGCCAACAATTGCTCAACCCCCAAAAGGACTTCACCATGAGCGCCGTAACCCAAAACAACAATCAAACTCGAGCCTCAAAACGCGTTTTAAACCCGTTCTTGCAAATGCTGATTTCCAACGGACGGTTTCGTTTCAGTTTGATCCTGCTGACCTTGGTGATTGGGCTGGCGGTGATTGGACCAATTGTGAATCAACGCAACCCATTGTTCGCCGTCGGAGGACGCTTTGATCCACCCTCGAGCGCCGCGATTTTGGGAACGGACGTGATCGGCAACGATGTATTCTTACAATTGACGCACGGCATTGGCACAAGTTTAAAAATTGGTTTGATCGCCGGTTTGATCGCCACCCTGATTGGCGTCATGATCGGCACAATCTCGGGATTTATTGGCGGCTTGTTTGACGAAATCATGATGGGTTTCACCAACGTCGTGATTACCATTCCAACCATCGTGATTTTGATTTTGCTGTCCATCGCCGTTCAAACCCGCTCGATGATTACCATGGGCATTATTATCGGCGTGACCGCTTGGCCATGGACCGCACGCGCCATTCGGGCGCAAACCTCGAGCCTTCGCGCCCGAGAACACGTAGACGTGGCACGGCTTTCTGGCGCTGGCAGCGTGCGGATTATTGTCTTTGAAATTTTGCCGTACATGTTCAGTTATATTTTTATGGCATTCGTGCTGCAACTCTCGAGCGGGATTTTGAGCGAGGCGACCCTAAGCTTGCTGGGCTTGGGTCCTGACAACACCATCAGCTTGGGCAAGATGCTGCAATTTGCCCTGCAAGGCGAGGCGGTGCGCACTGGGGCGTACTGGGCAATTATTCCGCCCACAATTTTTCTGGCGGTTATTTCATTTGGTTTGCTGCTGCTGCAATCCAGCCTCGATGAAGTCTTTAACCCACGTTTGAGGAAAGCCTGATGAGTGACCTGTTAAGCGTCAAAAATGTTTTTGCTGCCTACAAGCAAGGCGGCAACGAAGTTCGAGCCGTGGACGGCGTGTCCTTAAGCTTGCGCGACGGCGAGGTGCTCGGTATTGCTGGTGAATCAGGCTGCGGTAAATCCACGCTGGCAGCCGTGCTGGCGTTGGCGGCGAGACCGCCGTTGTACGTCAAAAGCGGCAGTTTGACGCTCGAGAATCAAACCTATGATTTGACCCAAGGGTACAAGTTACCTCGAGAGTTGCGCGGCAAGTTGATCTCGATCTTGCCGCAGGGCGCACTCAATTCTTTAAACCCAACCGCCAGGGTCAAGGATTTGGCATTCGATGTGATTCGCGCCCACGAACCCGAAACCAGTCGCGCCCAAGCCACCACAAGAACGGGCGCGAGGCTCGAGCAACTGGGTCTGCCAACGCGGGTGCTCGAGTCTTACCCGCATCAACTTTCTGGCGGCATGAAACAACGCGTGGTCGCCGTGATTTCGACGCTGTTAAACCCCAAGGTTTTGATTGCCGACGAACCAACCTCGGCGCTCGATGTTTCCTCGCAAAAATCGTTGGTCATGCTGCTACAGCAATTGATGGAACAAAAAGTCATCTCGAGCGTGGTTTTTATCACGCACGACCTGCCGATGCTGCGCACCGTCGCCAACAGAATCGCGGTCATGTACGCAGGCAAAATTGTCGAGATTGGCAAAGTTGAACAGATGATTGACGCCGGACTTCACCCGTATACCAGAGCCTTGATCGGTTCGATTCTCGTGCCAGAAGCCTATGTTCGCGCCAAACGCATTGAAGGCATTGAAGGACAGCCGCCAGATTTGCGCTCGCCGCCGAGCGGTTGCCGCTTTCACCCGCGCTGCGAACTTGCCGACGAACGCTGCAAACTCGAGGAACCCCCGCAGATTGGCGACGCCGATCATTTCGCCGCCTGCTGGCGCGTGCTCGAGCAACAAGAGGCAAAACAACTCTCGAGGAGCGCCGCATGACCGTAAACTCTCAACCCCTGCTGGCAGTCGAAAATCTGACCCGCAGTTTCGGCAGCGGCAAAAACCCCGTGCTGGCAGTCAACAACGTCAACTTTCAACTCGAGCCTGGTGAAATCATGGCAATCGTCGGCGAGAGTGGATCGGGCAAATCCACCCTCGCACGCTTGATCTTGCGCTTACTACCCATCTCGAGCGGCAAGATCAATTTTGAAGGTCAAACCTTAACTGCAAGCGACACCCGCAATTACTGGCGCAAAGTTCAAGCCGTATTCCAAGACCCGTTCGCCGCCTTCAACCAGTTTTACAGCGTCCGAGGCGTGCTGACCCAAGCCGCCAGACTGGTCGTTGGACTCTCGAGTTCTGAGCGCGAAAAACGCATGACCGATGCCCTCATTAGTGTCGGTTTAGACCCAATCGAAATGCTCGACAAAACCCCGTACCAACTTTCGGGCGGTCAAAAACAACGCGTCATGATCGCCAGGGCATTAATGCTGCAACCCAAACTTTTAATTGCCGACGAACCCACCTCGATGCTCGATGCGAGCTTACGGGTCAGCATCCTGAATCTTTTAAAAGACCTTCGGGACCAATACGGCATGAGCATCTTATTCATCACCCACGACATCGGGCAAGCCTATTACGTCTCGGATCGATTGCTGGTGATGTACCAAGGTGAACTGGTCGAACAAGGCAAAACCGAAGAGGTGATCGCCCAAGCCAAACACCCGTACACACAACGACTCATGGCAGACGTACCCAAATTGCACGGATGAAACTCGAGCATCAAACGACCTAACGCGCAGAAAATAATGT
>JANMUC010000076.1:0-9920 GCA_031391225.1 Deinococcales bacterium | reverse complement strand
ACAGAGCGTGTTTTTCGCGGCGGCTCTTGCGATACCAACCGGAGCCTTTGCTGAACGAATCAAAACCAGTGCCGTTGTCATATACGCAGTTGTGGCTAGCGTTTTGATTTACCCAATTTTTGCGAATTGGGTTTGGGGTGGTGGTTGGCTTGCCAATCTGGGTCAAAATTTAGATCTTAGTCACGGATACGTCGATTTCGCTGGTTCTGGCGTGGTGCACTTGACTGGCGGTGTCATGGCGGTCATGGGCATTCTGGTACTCGGTCCTCGAATTGGCAAGTACGGACGTGATGGCAGCGTCCGAACTTTTAAAGCACATAATTTGCCACTCGGGATTCTGGGCACTTTCATCTTGGCTTTTGGTTGGTTTGGTTTCAATGCAGGTTCAACCCTAGCGGCTGTGGACGTGCGATTCAGTGTCGTTGCCGTTTCCGCAATGCTCTCGAGCACTGCTGGCATGCTAACTGCACTGGCAATCACCTGGGCTTCCACTGGTAAAGTAGACGTTGGCGCAATCTGTAATGGTATGCTGGCAGGTCTTGCCGCCAATACCGCCTGTGGAGCATTTATTGGCGCTCCCGCTTCAGTTGTCGTTGGTTCAATGGCAGCCGTAATTTACGTTTATGGTTCTCAATTTATAGAAACGCGTTTAAAACTTGACGATCCTGTAGGGGCAGTTGCCGTACACGGTTTGGCAGGCATCTGGGGCATGATCAGCGTTGGTCTTTTTTCAGATGGTACTTACGGAAATAATTTCAATGGGGTCGCTGGTGGCGTAACGGGTTTATTGTACGGTGACTTCAAACAACTTGTCGCTCAGTTGATTGGCATTGTTGCCAATATCATCTGGGTTGGCTTAACAAGTTATGCTCTGTTTAGACTGATTGATGCAACAATTGGTATGCGTGTCAAACCAGATGCCGAACTGAAAGGTTTAGATCATTCAGAATTAGCAGACCCTGCTTATGGAAATCCAGTTGAATCTGCCGATGAACCACCGCTCGCATTACCTTGGACAAAATAATCAAATGGAACAAAGACCAAGGCTGATTCTAAACTTGAGAATCGGTCTTGGTCAGTTCTGGTGATTTATGCAAAGTCTGCTAACCATTCAAACTCGAGTGTTAAGCAAAAGTAAATCTTTTGGCTTTTGAGATATAAAAGGTCTGTGAGTATCAAAAATCTGCTTAAAATTTGCAAGAATTCTTAGAAATACTCACTAATTTAACTTTTGAATCTTGAATTAGGACCTACCAATAGTTATAGACACCTGATTCGAAAGTTTAGTTTAAAAACTTGTAATAAAAACTAAAGTCTTAATGCTTTAGATTGATCTCGAAACCTACAGCACTTACTTTCAAAGTAAATCTGTGTTGTAACTTCGGGAGAATGTACATGAAAAGAATCAAACCCATTGTTATTCTAGCCTTTGCAATGCTCATCTCAAGCGCAGCAGCCCAGCAAAACTTTCGCATTATGGCTCCGTGTACGGCAGGATGCTCTTGGGATGTCCAAGCCCATGCCATTGCAGACACGCTCAAAGCTGAAGGCTTGGCAAACGGGGTCGAAGTCTATAACCTTCCAGGTCAAGGAGGTGCATTGGGACTTCAACAACTTATGAAATATCCAGGTGACATGTCTCAACTCATGACCATGGGCATTGGTACAGTTGGCGGAACATTACTAAACAAAAGCCCATTCAGTTTACTGGATGCCACCCCTATTGCCCGCCTCGCGGCTGATTTTGAAGTGGTTTATGTCGCCGAAAGCTCAAACATCAAGAGTCTATCTGATTTGAAAGCCGCGATCCTCTCGAAGCCTGAAAGCCTAACCTGGGGCGGCTCGAGCGCTGGGAGCACCAGTCACATGATGGCTGGATTGATAGTTAATGCTGCGGGAGGCGATCCGAAAAAAATCAAGTACATTCCCTCGAGCGGCAACCTTCAAGCCGCCAAAGCTGTAATTAACGGCGAATTAGGCATTGCAACGGGAAGTTATACTGTGATTAGCGACTTGATTGCTTCCAAACAAATCCGTGCTCTTGGGATTAGTGCTCGGTTTAAAGTTGCTGGTTTAAGTATTCCGACCTTGGTCGAACAGGGAATGAATGTTGAATACACCAATTGGCGCGGCATCATGGCTCCTCCAGGTTTGTCCAACAGGCAGCGTGCACAATTGCAAACTTTGTTCAGCCGAATGGTTCGCAGTAAATCTTGGATCGCACAGGTCAAAGCCAATAAATGGATCAACTATTATCAAAATGCCGAAAAATTTACTGGCTTTTTGACCCAGGAATATAGCTCCGTTGGCACGCTTTTGCGCAGTCTCGATATTCTGAAATAAAGCATTCAAATAAAAGCCCCTCGAGCATTAATCTCGAGGGGCTTTTATTTCATTTTAACAACAAGCCAATCTATTTTACGCGTGTCAATTGCGTTGTTCGGCTCGATTTTGCAGCTCGAGCATTAACTCTTCAGTACCCAAAATGCCGCGATCTCCCTTGCCGTGCTCGCGGACTCCCACGGCGTTGGCTGATACTTCTTTGTCGCCCACGACTAAAATATACGGGACTTTTTGCAGTTCGGCGGTGCGGATTTTGGCTTGCATTCGCTCCGAGGAATCGTCCACTTCGACGCGCAATTTGGCGGCTTTCATGGATTTTGCAAGCTCAAAGGCATACTCGAGGTGACGGTCCGAGATTGGCACGATGACCGCTTGAACAGGCGCGAGCCAGACTGGAAAATTGCCCGCCGTGTGCTCGAGGTAGAGCGCAAAGAAACGGTCGAAACTGCCCATGATGGCGCGGTGAATCACCACTGGTGTTTCCTTTTCGCCGCGTTCATTGGTGAACTCGAGGTCAAAGCGACTCGGTACGATAAAGTCGAGTTGGTTGGTAGCAATGGATTCTTCCTTGCCAACGACGGTGCGCAATTGCACGTCCAGTTTTGGACCATAAAACGTGGCTTCACCGATACCTTCGACAAAACTTGCACCCGTTTCCTCGAGTGCGGCACGGATTGCAACAATGCTTTCGTCCCAGTTTGGTCCTGGTTCGCCAAATTTTTCTGGGTTGTTCTCGAAATCGGGCAAGGACAACCTGAACCAATAATCAGAAATTCCAAAGTCGGTGTAAACCTCTTTAAAAAGTTCAATGACTTTGATAAATTCAGCTTTGACTTGCGATTTAGAGCAGTAAATGTGCGCATCGTTTTGGGTAAAACCGCGCACTCGAGCCAAGCCCGAAAGTGCGCCTGAAAGCTCGAAACGGTAAACCGTGCCAGCCTCGGCGTAACGCACGGGAAGATCACGATAAGACTTGGGTCGTGCCGCAAAAATCATGTGATGGTGCGGGCAGTTCATGGGCTTGAGGTAATAATTTTCGCCCTCAATCTCGATGGGGGCGTACATGCCGTCCGCGTAATACGGCAGGTGACCGGACTTGTGATAGAGCGCTTCTTTGGTAATGTGCGGCGACATCACATAGTCGTAACCGTGCTCTTGCTCCTTTTGGAACATGTAATCCTCGAGGCGCTTGCGGACAAACGCGCCTTTTGGAAGCCAGAGCGGCAAACCCTGACCGACCTCGTCGGAAAAGGCGAACAAGTCCAGTTCCTTGCCCAACTTGCGGTGATCGCGTTTTTTGGCTTCCTCTTGCTGCCAGAGGTAATGCTCGAGTTCGGTGGCGGTGTTGAACGCCACGCCGTATACCCGTTGCAACATTGGATTTTTTTCCGAACCGCGCCAATACGCGCCGCTGGTTGCCGTTAACTTAAAATGTTGCGGGATCAAACCCGTGCGCGGAATGTGCGGACCACGGCACAAATCCGTAAAATCAGCTTCAGTGCCTTGCTGGTAAAAGGTGATTGCCTCGTTCTCCGGCAAGCCTTCGATCAACTCGGTTTTGTAACGGTCTTTGCCCTCGAATTTTTCAAGCGCCTGCGCTCGAGTGACCTCGTACCTCGAAAGCGGTAAATCTTTGGCGATGATCTCGCGCATTTTGGCTTCAAGTTGCTCGAGTTCCTCGAGTTTAAGCGGTTCTGGCAGGTCAAAATCGTAGTAAAAACCATTTTCAATCACCGGACCGACACCCATTTTGATGCGGTCGCGAGTGAAACCTTTGGATTCGTACAACTCGAGGATCGATTGCGCCATGACGTGCGCCAACGTGTGCCGCGCAAGGTCAATCGCATCGGCTGGTTTTTTGGTCGTGATGATCTCGAGCGTTGCACCGTCCTGAAGCGGGGTGAAAATGTCGATCAATTTGCCGTTGACCTTTGCGCCAATCGCATCTTTGGCAAGGCGCGGACCAATCAATGAAGCGGCATCAAAAGCTGTCGCTCCGGCTGAAAGCTCGAGTTGCTTGCCGTCTGGAAGGAAAATAAACATGGGAAAAACCTCAGTTTCTCGAGAGTGATTTGCTTCTGCTTGGGGTCACAATACAACCCATACCGACGTGTCCAACCTGCGCGAAATTAAACCCCCCGAGGGGTTCGCGTGGTTGGGGTCGTGCAGAAGAGGCTCGAGAGTGATTTAATCAGTTTCATAATGGTCTTTGAACGTGCTGTTATGCAACGCTGTAGGTCGAGTTTAGCATGTGATTTCATAAAGTGCGCCCGCGCAAATCGACTTGGCTTTGCATAAACCATCAGCTTTAAGCGGCACAGTCTGATTTTTTGGGTGCTTGAGTTGGGTTGGTCTGCCATTAAAGCAATCGTGGCTTGGCTCGAGATTGAAACCATATTAGGGGTTTACACTTACATCATGCGTTGTTTATTTTTGCTGTGTCTCTCGAGTCTGTTGTTCGCCTGTGCACCAAGTTTTCAAGCGCCCATTCCTGCACCAATTCCGAACCCGTCGGCACTCGAGGCGGTCAAGGTTGAAAAAAACGTGATTGCAGGGTCGCTCGAGACGCACACGCCAATCGAATTCAATAAGGCAATTTATTTGCGCTACTTTGCTGCTAGCACCAAACCTCGAGCCATTTTGGTCTTAATGCCAGGATTTTTGGGCGGCGCTCAAAACTTTGACCGTTTGGCACGCACCATTGTCTCGAACGATTCCAGTCTAGAAGTCTGGGCAGTCGATAGGCGCTCGAACGCTCTCGAGGATCACAGCCGATTGCTCGAAACGTATCAAAAACGCAACCCAATGATTGCTTGGCGATCCATGATTCGTGACGCTGGCAAGCCAGATGGTTTCCAAGCCAAAACTCCAAAAGAGCTTGCTTTCATGGGATATTGGGGTTTGAAAGTTCACTTGGAGGATTTACGGGCGGTGGTTTTAAAAGCTCGAGAAACCGTGCCTAAAGTCTTTCTGGGTGGACACAGCCTGGGGGCGTCGCTGGTGGGCTTGTACGCAGGCTGGGACTTCGCTGGGATGCCTGGTTACAAAGACTTGGACGGCATTGTGATGATTGACGGTGTGCCAGGAGGCACTGGCATCGGCGCAACAATCAGCGAAAAACAGTATCTCGAGGGAAGCAATGGCTTTTTTGGGATTCGCACGGCTGGAATCAATGACCTCGAGGCTGGCACGGCAACACCCTATTTTGAAGCCTTAACCTTTTCGCCCTCGAGTTTAGCCAAATTGAGTGCTGCCGCAATGCTGGCGAGTTTGGACCCCAACGGCGATTCTCCTGGCGGCATCGTGCCGTACCCTGCCTCGAACTTGGCGGCAGCCATGATTACGGGCGACGACAATTATGCGCTGGTCAATATTTTTTCGATCACGGCAGGCAAAGCGACCAATGCAAAACTGGCAATCAACGGACTGGCAGTGATTTTGAGCGGTTTTGCTGGGTTTCAAACCCCAGAAATTATTGGTCCGCTCGAAAATGCAAAACGCGTCGATTGGCAAATACCAAACCAAAACGATCCGCTCGAGCACACCGACCCGCTCGACTTTGCCACACGATTCTGGACGCCCAATGCTGACTTTCAAGAATGGTACTTTCCCACGCGCCTGACGCTCGAGACTGGTGTGGTTGGACTTGAGTCACCGATTTGGGCACGAGAAAAACTCCCACTGAGGCACCTGGCACAGATTGACATTCCGATTTTGGCTCTCAGGGCTGGACGAGGCATTGTCACTGCACCCAATGCTTTCGATGCCTTTGAAACAAAGCTTGGTCGCAAGATTGAAATTAAAGATTTACCTGGCTACACTCACCTTGACATTCTGGCGGCTCGAGCCAACGCTTTGGGTGGCTGGTTGATCGATTTCATGAAGTGATTTACTCGAGCTCATCGACTTCATGCACCTTTTGCGCGTCAAGGTCACTGCCAGGGGCGTGATGTTTTGCCACAATTTCGGCAATTCGAGCGTCACCGCCCGCCTCAAGTATCAGGCTCGAACCAATTTGCGGGTGAAATCGTTTGACCTCAAGCGCACTCAGCCTGCGGTTTTTGAAATTCAAAACTCGAGCATTCGAGACTTTAACCTCATACATCAAACCAACCAACACGCGCTCGATCACATTGTACGGACGCACCGATTTGCCGCAATCATGCAGCAAGGTCGCCCGTTGCAAAACCAAACTCGAGTCTGGATACAAGCCCAGTAATTTTTTGGTCACCCGTACCGCATGTTCACGGTCCCGAACATCCATTCTCGAGTAGATCACAAATTCTGATTCAGATAAGATTTTTCGCACCCAAGAGTCATCGGGACGGGCGAGCCAGGGCATCAACGCCCGCGCCAAACGAAATACACGTCCCATCACGCCCTCGAGTGTAACGGATTTGGCAATACACCGTCGTTTGTTTCAATTTGTGAAGTCAGGTGAGCCAAGATGAAGTCCAAACCCAGCAATGAAACACGCACTCTACTGGGAATCTCGAGATGCCGATTGACTTGGTTCTCATCACTTGCGCAGAGAAACTACACAAGGCAGGTGAAAATGAGTAAAGAATTCAACCCACATTTTGGAGGTTTTTATGAAAAGCATTTTGACCATCTTGGCAACCGCCTTCCTCTCGAGTTTTTCGTTTGCGCAACAAACCCCAGGCTTTCAACCAATTAAACCAACGGTGATCGATATCAACCGAGCCTTTATTGCGCCATTTGAATTTGCCAAAGCCTTCGGCGGCACCTTTGAGCCACGCGCCTTTCAAACCCTGTACTGGGAATACAACGGCGTGCAATTGCTGATGAAACAGGGCAGCACCGCCGTCTCGAGTGTGCTCGATCAAAACGATTTCAACTTGGTGCGTCCAGTTCAAATCAAAGAAAATCGCACGGTGGTCGAAGCAACGATCCTGTTCAAATTTAATTGCACCATCGCGCCAACCAGCGCCAGCGATTTGCAGGTCGGCGTTACTTGCGGCGCAGGGCAAACCTTGCAAACCCAGTACTTGAGGCGCTACTAAACAGCGTGCAAATCCTTTAGAGTTCGAGGGTGAAGAATGTTTTTATCGCCCTCGGCTCGAATCTAGGGGATCGACTCGAGCATTTGCGGGCTGGAATCGCAATGCTTAACCAACACCCCAATATTCAGGTTTTAACAACATCTAGAATCATTGAAACCGAACCATTTGGCGTTACTGGCAATCAAGGCGCTTACCTGAACGCCGCAGCCGAACTCGAAACCAGTTTATCGGCTCGTGAATTACTAACGGTAATGCTCGAGATTGAAAAATCCCAAGGTCGCGAACGACATGAACGATGGGGCGCTCGAACGCTCGATTTGGACATTTTGCTTTACGGCTCAGAAATAATTTCAGAACCTCACCTCGAGATTCCACACCCGCGAATGCTTGAACGAGCGTTTGTCCTCGCGCCACTCGCCGATATGGCACCCAACCTCGAGATTCCAGGGCAGGCAATCACGGTTGGGCGAGCGCTCGAGAAACTTGATGGCAGTGGAATTGTGCCCACAGATTTAAAATTCTAGGCGATGTGATTTTCGACCAAGTCTTTAAAAAACCCATGTTACACTTCGACCATGCCAGATTGGTTAGTCAACGCCAGACAGTACGTTTCAGCGCGGGTTTACCGTGAACACGAATCAGCCGAAACTGGACTGATGCTGACCGCAAACGAAATTATTTTATCCAACGCCAATGGAATTCAAGTTGCCCCACTTCAAGCGGTGACCAAAGTCAACCGTGACAACGGCGATGTGGTGATTTCTTCCAATCAAAAAGAATTCATTCGATCACCCATTGACCTCGATCAGGAAACACTGAACGCTTTTTTTGCCCAAGCCCGCGAAGTGATGGTTGAAGCGAAAAAAAATGCCGAACAGCAAGCGATTCGTGCAGAGCAAGAGGCTAACATAGCCGAGCAGGAAAGGATTGACCAGCAAGCCGCCAATGAGGCTCAATCCGCACTGATCGAACAAGAGCAACGCAATCTCGAGGAACGCCAAAAGTACGGTCGAACTCCGGGTGCGTCTACACAACCTCGACTGGAAGAACTGGCAGCTCGAGGAGACCAACCGACAACCCAGACCGAGCCGCAACAGCAAGCGAAACAGCAAAACCCTCAAGACTTATGGAAAACCAACAAATACCTAAGTTCTATTGATGCCCTGCCAGAAAATGTTACCTATGACTACGCCAGCGTGATGCGCCGTTTTGGTGCGGTGACGCTGGACAACATTCTTTTTGGCATTCTTTCCGGTCTAATGCGAACCTGGTTGCAGGGCGTGAACCCCTTGATTTTCTTGTTGATCTTGGCGGCGGCTTACTGGGCGTATTACGCCTATTTCGAGTCTTTTTACGGGGCAACTTTAGGGAAAATGCTGATGTCAATTCAAGTGGTTAACCTGGAAAATTACCGCATTGGATACGGACGCGCAACCCTACGCCTGGTCGGGCGCGTGATTCCAATGATCGCCGGTTACGCCGTTGTCTTGGTGTTGGGCGCAAATGCAGCCTCGCTGGTTTTGGGTTTAGCCGTGGTGATGGGACTCAATATGACCGTGTTTTTCAGCAAACACCATCAGGCAGCCCACGACTTTGCGGCGAGAACAGTCGTCATCAAACGCAACTGAGCCAACCTCAACTCCAGCCGTCTTTTGATACACTCGCATTTTGGATCGGGTTACCTCAAATCTCGAGATTTAAGAAGTGAATTTTCAAGTTCTACCAACGCTCGAGAAGCTCTATTTGCGCTGCAATAGAATTCAAGTTTCAATCGGCTTTAATCACCCGCGCCGTAAACTTCGCCTCCCACAACTCAGGCTCGAGCGCCGCATCAAACATTGCTCGAGACACTGGCAAGACCGCAATTTCCACACCAGCTTTAAGCGAAGCCAGTCTGGTATTCGGCTCGACCCGCAAAATTTCACGCACCTGATTGACCTCACCCTCGAGTACCAAAATCAATTCGAGCAGCTTTGGATTTTGAACCTCGAGCAGCAGCAACTCACCAAAACGTGCTTTGCAATGCGCTTTCAAACTTCGCGCCAAATGCCCAAGCGTAGCCTCGAGTTTTGCATCGAAAATCATGCTTAGAAGTTTAACTCGTCTTCAAATTTGACACCCCAGTGCTGCTCGTGTATCCTTTCAAAGCTTTTGACACGAGTTCCTGCCGACTCGAAGACCGTTAAAAGCAGCCGACCTAGCGGCGCGTTATCGTTGGGGTATCGTCTAACGGCAGGACGAGCGTCTCTGAAGCGCTTAATCTTGGTTCGAATCCAAGTACCCCAGCCAAACAAGATCACGGACGGCCCCATCGTCTAGCGGTCTAGGACGGAGCCCTCTCAAGGCTCAGACACGGGTTCAAGTCCCGTTGGGGTCACCAAAAGAAAGCCTTCGTCTATGACGGGGGCTTTTTCTTTTTGGCAGGAGTTTTAGTTTTACTTGTCACTGGCTTTTTAGGGTTTTGTTTGCGATTTGTTTGCGGCGAGAACAAATTTTTGGTCAAAACAGGGGTTGCCTTCCGTTCAGCTTCGAGCGGACGAACATACGTTTTCA
>JANMUC010000042.1:0-5843 GCA_031391225.1 Deinococcales bacterium | reverse complement strand
GCACCGCTTCGCGCTCGAGCAACCCTCGTTGCAACTCGCCCGTCCCAACCTTGTACGTGCTGATCTTGCCACTCGAGTTAATTACCCTCCACCATGGCAAATCAGTCTCGAGCGACAGCCCATGCAAGATGTCTCCGACGGCTCGAGCGTGACGCGGCATTCCCGCCACGTCTGCAAGTTGACCGTACGTCATGACGCGTCCTTGGGGAATATTGGCGATCACATCCAGCACCCGTTCACGAAATGTTTTGGTCGATTGCACAAACTGATTATATCAAGGCTGTTTCAAACTCAAGTTTTGCTTGACTGAGAAGGCTAAAAACACAAAATTTCCGCTTCTCGAGAGAAGAATAAAACTCCCTTCTCCCGCCGTGCGGGAGAAGGGCTGGGGATGAGGGTGGCGCGAGTATTCGCTCAATCTTCTGGGATCTCGCCCGCATCTGCCATTTTGACGATTTTTGGGTCAAAACGCGCGATCACATGCACCAATTCCGTTTGTGCTGCCATAACTTTATCGATGTCTTTGTACGCGAGTGGATTCTCGTCAATGCCCGCCGAGAGCAGTGTCACCCCTGCTTGCTCGAGTTTTGGGCGTACCATCTTCCAGGTGAATTGCTCTTTGGCTTTGGTGCGGCTCATGGCTCGTCCCGCACCGTGGCTGGCACTGGAAAGGCTGTCGGTGTTGCCTTTGCCGCGCACCACGAAGCCTGGGGTTGCCATGCTGCCTGGAATCATGCCGAGCACGCCCATGCCGGCTGGGGTCGCGCCTTTGCGGTGAACGATGACTTCTTGTCCGAAGTGCGTTTCTTTCCAGGCAAAGTTGTGGTGGTTTTCGACGCCCGCCAGCACTTTCGCACCGATGGCTTTGATCACTTTTTTGTGTATCAGCGCGTGATTTGCGCTGGCGTACAAGCCCATCAAATTCATGGCAGCCCAGTATTCTTGTCCCGCTTCAGAGTCCATGTCCAACCATGCCAGGTGTTTTAATTCTGGCGGCAGTTCGCGGTGAAAATCCATTGCCAAATCCGAGTAATGTTTTGCCACCGTCGCGCCAGAGCCTCGAGAACCGCTGTGCGACAACAGTGCCAGGTACTCGCCTGGCTCAAGGTTCATTTCAGGTTTGTTTAGCGTCACAATGCCAAATTCGACGAAGTGGTTGCCGCTGCCTGAAGTGCCAAGTTGCGCTCGAGCTTTGTCGAACAATTTTTCGGTGATGCGGGTGACTGTCCAATCTTCATCGAGTACATCATGCTCGAGTGGTCGTTGCCAGCTTGCGCCAGTGCCAAATTTGGTCTCGGTTTCAATGGCACGCTTGAGGTCTTCAAAACGGCGTTTGAAGGCGGTGGTCACGGGCATATCGAGAATCGAGAGTTTCATGCGGCAGGCGATATCCACCCCAACCGCGTACGGAATCACGGCGTTTTCGGTGGCGAGCACCCCGCCAATTGGTAAGCCGTACCCTTGGTGCGCATCTGGCATCAATGCGCCAGCGAACGCCACAGGCAGCATTGCAGCGTTGTGCATTTGCTTGATCGCGCCGTCTTCCAGACTGATTCCAAAAATTTTGTACGGCGCAGCTTCGGTGCGTCGCTCGAGTGGTTTTGGTTTGCTCAGCTCACTTGCCAGCATTCCGAAATGCTCATCTTCGAGGTGTGCTTCTGGTTGCTCGAGAATCGCACGGATTTGAGCTTCGATTTTTGCGGGTTCAAAACGGTCAGGATGGTTTTTGATGGCGCTCAATACAACGCCGACCAATCGTCCTTCTGGGATGCCGAGTGCCAAAATGTCTTTTGCTTTCATGATGTCGTTTCCTGTATTTTCTTTGAATTCGAGCAGCTTATCGACGCCCGCTTTGCGATCCCACTGAATGCCAGCTTCAGTTTTGAAATACCAAATTCTGTGCCACGGAATTTCTAAACCTGGTTTAAAACTGGTCAGCCGTATTTCTTTCATGCCGTTAAAACGGGTTTGATAGCCAATCACGTATTCAGACGGGTCAAACCGCGAATCGTACTGAATTTGATTGTAAATGATTTCACTGGAACGAAGTTTCATAATTCCCCTCACAACTCGAGAACGCTGCTCGAGTTTCAATAGGATTAAGTGTAGTTGTTTGCCGCTCGAGAGACGTGATTGAAACGGCGTGGTTGGCACTAGGCGTTATGGCTCAAAGGGGGCGCTGAGAGCTGAGGGCTGAGAGCTGAGAGCTGAGAGCAAAATCAAAACCCCGACGTTCCGCAACGTCGGGGTTGAAATGAAAGCTCGAGGGGGTCGAGCTGTACTGATTAAAGCGGTTCTTCTCTGCTGCGATCAGTATGGCGCTTAATTCTGAGAGGGACAGTCGAAATTTTATGAGAAAAATCGACTGCGAAGGTCGTTTTCTTCACTTTTGATTCATTTTAGAGAGTTTTATGAGAGAAACACGGTTTTAGAACTCGAGTCCCAACAACCAATCCGCGCCGTAACCATCGTTAAAACCGACCCAAACATGCGGTTTCGGCACGCTTTTTCCAAAAACATTTAACTTCTCGTAAATCGAATCAATCCAACCCTTGCGGTCCCCACGTTCGGTTTCTTCACGGACAAAATCATCCCAACTTAAGCAACGCTTGTTCTTGACCCAGGCGTAATCATCAAACAATTCGATCAGCCTATACTTACCGTGTTTCTCGAGCAGCAAAACATCGGGCGTCCCCTCGAGCGTCGTGTGGGCAAGCGCTAGCCAACCGCGTTCCGCCAAAGGATGACTGTGCTCGAGCGGCTCGAGCGCCCGTGGTGCGGCGTAATGAATGGCAATACCTTCATCCTCGAGCGCCACCGTTTTAATTTCTGTTTCCATGTCTTACAGTTTGCTCGAGATTTGTGGATTTGTGAAGTCTTGAGGTTAAAACGCAGTGTTGCTCCAATAGCATTCTCGCTCAGGGTTACTAATCGCTCAAAACGGTTAGACTGGCTCATTTCATCGCCAGCATTAAACTGGCAGCCAGGAGCTTTTTTGATTCACTCAACCACTCTTCCCAACGGTTTTACTGTCATTGCCGAACCTCAACCTTGGCAACCCAGCGTCAGCTTTGATTTGCTCGTGCCAGCAGGCGCGGTCAACGAACCCGAAACCATGCGCGGCGTGACCAGCGTACTCGAGGATTGGATGGATCGCGGCGCAGGAAACCGCAACTCTCGAGCCTTATCCGATGCCTTTGACAACCTCGGCGTGCGACGCGGCGGCGGGGCAGGACTTGAAGGTACCAGCTTTTCGGGCGCGATGCTCGAGACAGATTTGACAGCCGCATTTGAATTGTTCGCCGATGTGATTCAGCGTCCGATCTTGCCCGACACCGAACTCGAGCCTTGTTTGGAGCTAGCACGACAAGACATCGAATCGCTCGACGACAGTCCCGCCCAGAAATTGTTCGTCAAACTGCGCGAACGTTTTTTCTCGAGCAACCACGGGCGTTCAGGCATGGGGACGCTTGAGGGTCTGGCAGCCATTACAGGTGCTGCCGCCAGGGAAGATTACCAAAACCGCTTCACCCCAAGCGGCGCGATTCTGGGCGTGTCCGGCGGCGTGCAATGGGATGAATTGCTCGAGTTGGTGACGCGATTGTTCGGCTCTTGGACTGGTCAAGCTGCCAGCAATCCAGCCCCTAAAATGCAAGGCGGATTTTACGACCACATCGCTCAAGACACCGCCCAAGTTCAAATCGGAATGCTCTACCCCAGCCTTTCACCCACCGCCCCGCACTGGCTCGAGTCACGTCTAGCACTGCTGGTGCTTTCAGGTGCGGGATTCTCGAGCCGCTTGATGCAAGAAGTTCGAGAAAAACGCGGGCTTGTCTACAGCGTTCGCGCTTCGGGATCACCGATTAAAGCCGCCAGCACCATCAGCGTTTACGCTGGAACAAGTCCAGACCGCGCCCAAGAAACCTTAAACGTGATTCAAGAAGAAATGCAAAAAATGCGTCTCGGTGTCACGCTTGAGGAACTTGAACGCGCCAGAATTGGTTTACTGACCAGCCTCGTCATGAGCGAAGAATCCAGTGGCGCTCGAGCGGGCGGTTTGGTGCGCGACTGGCATTTGTTGGGTCGCGCCCGAGAACTCGAGGATTTGAAAGCCAAAGTCAAAGCCGTGACGCTCGAGGGTGTGAATGCGTGGCTCGCTGCCAATCCATTCGAGAATCCTGGTGTGATGACGCTGGGACCAAAAGCGCTGAATTTGTAAATCTCGAGAGATGTAATTTTATGCCTAGGGCGCGGCAAGCAGCGCCCCTACAGGAGCGCGATCACAATGGAATTTCAGCAAACAACATTATCAAACGGATTAACGGTCATTGGCGAACACAACCCGCAAGCCAAAAGCGTGGCGGTGGGTTATTTTGTCAAAACAGGCTCGAGGGACGAAACCTCAGAAATTTCTGGTGTCAGTCACTTTCTCGAGCACATGATGTTCAAAGGTTCTGACACGATTTCGGGCGACGAGATCAACACTGAATTCGATGAGGTCGGTGCAAAATACAATGCGTTTACCAACGAAGAATTGACCGCCTATCACGGCGCAGTGCTGCCCGAATTTCAACCACGACTGGTCAAACTCTTAACGACCATGATGCGCCCAGCGTTGCGCAACGCTGACTTTGATGTCGAGAAAAAAGTGATTCTCGAGGAAATCGAAATGTACAAAGACCGTCCCAATTTTATGGTCTTTGACGAATTGCGCCCAACTTATTTTGGGCAGCATCCCCTCGGCAACAGCGTGCTTGGCACGAGTGAGAGCATTGGGGCGCTTTCCCGAGATGCCATGTTTGAATACTTTTCACGACGTTACGCGCCCAACAATTTGGTGCTTGGTGTGGCAGGAAATTACGACTGGAATGCGCTTTTAGCCCAAGTAGGCGAGATGACCTCGAGTTGGACGCCAGCCACAACAGGACGTATCCAACCCACGTTTGCCCCAACCAGCACCGTCAAAACCATCAACTCGAGCAAGATCAACCGCGCCCACATTGCGCTCATGACCCCAGGATTCTCGAGCACAGACGTGCAACGATACGCGGCTGGCGTGCTCGGCTGGATTCTGGGCGACGGTGAAAACTCGAGGTTGTACTGGGCACTGGTGGACAACGGTTTGTGCGACGAAGCCAGTTTTGACCACACCAGCGAAGACGGACTCGGACATTTTGGCGGCTACATCAGCACCGATCCAGACCGCGCCAAAGAAGCCCTTGCGATTTACAAAAACATTCTCGAGGAAGCCCAGAAAAACGGTGTCACCCTCGAAGAACTCGAGCGAGCCAAACGCAAAGTTGCCGTGTCAATCGTGCTCCGCGCCGAAACCCCTTACTCGAGATTATTTTCCATGAGCATGGAATACCTCGATACGCTCGAGTACAAACCACTTGATGAGGTCGTGAAAGTCGTGCAAAGCGTCACGCTCGAGCAAGTCAACGCGATTCTCGAGACACGTCCGTTTGATGCGATGACGGTGGTGGGGTTGATGCCCGACGGATTTGAATTGTGAACTCAAACCAAATGCTGATAACATAAAACCTAACCATGATTGACCGTCTGAAACTCCCGTTTTCGTTCGACCCGATGCGTTTAAAACACGACCTTGACCAACTCGAGCGTCTGGGTTGGACGGATCATTTTGTCAAACAAAATTACGAGGGTTCTTGGAGTGTAATTCCACTGCGCGGATCGGCTGGCGCAACCCATCCGATCATGATGATTTACAGCGATCCAAACTGTAAAAACCATGAAGACACGCCATTTTTACAATCCAGTCCGTACTTTCAGGAAGTGCTGCAAGGTTTTCAATGTCCGCTCGAAGCGGTTCGTCTGATGAA
>JANMUC010000031.1:0-2547 GCA_031391225.1 Deinococcales bacterium | reverse complement strand
ATGGCTTCACTCAGACACTCAAGAATCCAAACCCTTGTCTGAAACCTAAGCACAGGTCAAAACCTGAATCACCTTGTCCCACACGACCAAATCAAGTTTAGGATTCAAGAACAACCGACGCAAGAAATCCAATCCCACACGAAACAAACTGTAAAAAAGCGTCCCATCAGTTCCCACCCGATCACGCCCCAAACTTGAAATCCACAACCCAACCCGTAACGCCCATAAAATCGCTATCCCCAACAGCAACAACAAATTCTCTAACCGACACGATTTCGTCACTGGAGTTTCCTCCAAATTTCTCTCTTAACCTGGTTTTAACAGCGACGTTTGCACGGCAAATTCTCCTCATGGTTGTTGATGACGATCTAAGGTAACTCTTAAATTGGTACACTACAGTGCCTTATGAAAAGAGTAAGGCTGGCGCTAACTTTTCTAAGTTGCTTTGGAATTCTGGCAGAATTGCATCGTGCAAATTTGACGGTAAGGCTTTAGGTCAGCCAGCCATTCAAAGCATCGTCCCTGTGCCAAAGGGCTTGAAAGGACTCGCGGGTGCTTACACCGATTCTCATTACCTGACTGATCTCGAGTTTGGTCTGCATTCGCACTGGATACAACCCTGGCGCTCGTTTTTTGAAACCGTTCCTGCAAAGCAATTTCTTGATGGGGTGGGCGTAGGGTTTCCCACCTTTGATGAGATCAAGCCCGATCTCTTGGCTCAGATGCTGGTCAAGAATGGGTTTCGCAACGTGCGTGTCGAAATTGGCTGGGGCGAATTGAATTTTGAAGACGAGTCCAGACTCAACTCAGAGGAGCGTTTTACCCAGGTGCTCGAGGCTTGTAGGCGTTGGAATCTTCGCCCGTTGATCTTGCTGAATTTGCATCAGGGCGTTCCGACGCCTTTAGAAATGTTTAATCGGCTTGTGACTCGAGATGCCCCGCAAAGCGCAACTCAGGTTTCACTCGAATCCACAAAAGGACTGGTGGTGGGTCGGAGTGGATTATCGGACTTGACCGACTACTGGGCTGCCGAGGCGCTGATCACGGGCATCAACGGCAATACTGTGATGCTTTCCAAGCCCTTGCCGAAAGCTGTTTCGGCTGGGACGCGGGTGCGTATGGCGACATTGAAATACCGTCCGTTCTCCAAACCAGGCGGTGCGGATTACCAGCAGACGCTCGAGGGTTGGAAACGCTACGTCGGTACGGTTTCGCGCTTTGTATCCCGCAAACTGGGTACGGTGGGCACTGCTTCGCTGGGATTCGATCTGGAAATTTACAACGAGTTGACTTTCGGAACCCATTTCTTGTACCTGAACGACTATTACAATCCTGATTTGGATGTTTACGAGGACGAGTCCATCTGGGATCATCTGGTCGAGGAGACCGCTCAATACATCACCCAAAATCCAGCGGACTTTGCTGGGGTGGGTCTGAGTAACGGCTTTGCCAACACCATTCCTTGGACCGCCTCGAGCCGACAGCCCGAACGCATCACTGCGATCAACAAGCACCCTTATGCTGGGGTCAAGCGCTTCCCTGCCGAAGAACAGAACGGCACAAAACTCGATCAGAAAGGTCAACCCATTGATGACGTGCCCATTTACACGTCTTTGTTTCCGGAATACTACGGTACAGGCATTCAGACCGAAACGTTGCTTCGTGACAGCGCACCTTTCAACACCAACATTTACGACACAGTGCATGGAAGGTACGGGCTGCGCAAAGACAAACCGATCAACGTTTGGATCACCGAGGTCAACATTCAACCGCTCGAAGTTGAAGTAAAGGACTCGGTTGCCGCTCGAGCCTTGAAAGCCAAAACAACCGCCCGTTACCTCAGTTTTTTTCTGAACAAGGGCGTGACCAAACTTCAGCTTTTCAGCGCCATTGACGATCAAGGCAGCGATACCGGATACAGTGTCTTGCAAGCAAATTTTATCCAGTATGCCAAAGATCACAGTGTCTATCCGACCGACGACGGACCTTTCACCGCGCCCGCGCTTCAAGTCACACGCCGAATCACCGATTTGTTCAAACAAAAACTCGATCCCCTCTTGACCCAGACCCGTCCGCTCGAGGTGCGTTCCGTGCGCGACAACCACGATCACGTTCAATTTGCTCCCGTGGGCAAGCAACCACCATTGTACAACCGCGAAGTGCTGAGTGTTTTACCGTATCAGGTCAACAAAAAGCGTTTTGTGATTGGTTATTACGTGATGACGCGCGATGTGCGTCAAAGCCTCGAACCAGAGGAGTACACACTCGAGTTGGCTGGACTCGACTCGGTGGGGGCGCAGTTGAGCGTTTACGACCCGTTCACTGACGCTTCAGTACCGCTAAAATTGCATACCCTCGAGGCAAATAAATTGGTGGTGAGCTTGTCTGCCACAGATTACCCACGTTTCTTGGTGGTGGAACACGAATAATCTTGGCACCGGCTCAGTCGGGATACTAACTCCATCAATTGACTCTAGTGTAACAATCGAACTCACCGGTGTTGGAGGAACTGGTTCAGTCGGGACGCTTGCACCTTCAACTAGTGTC
>JANMUC010000027.1:0-1202 GCA_031391225.1 Deinococcales bacterium | reverse complement strand
CATCAGCGAACGAATTTTGGCGATTCGCTCGAGGTAAAATTCACGGGTGTACTCGCGCCCCATGCGTTTGAGCACGGCGTTGCTACCCGATTGAACGGGCAGGTGAATGTACTTGCAGACGTTCTCGGTTTCCGCAATGGCGTGAATGATGTCATCACTAAAATCCATCGGGTGCGAGGTCGTAAATTTCACACGTGGAATACCACTTTTACCAACCATGCGCAGCAACTCGCCAAATCCTGGCATACCTGGTTGATCCAAACCGTACGAGTTGACGTTCTGCCCCAGCAAAGTCACCTCGAGCACGCCCGCTTCAACCATCGCCTCGAGTTCTTTCATGATATTTTGCGGGGTTCTCGAGACTTGCGGTCCTCGGGTGGTCGGCACAATGCAGTACGTGCAGTGATGATCGCAACCGCGTTGAATCGTTAACATAGCGCTCAGTTTGCCTTTGGGGGGCGGTGGAATAAATTCGTGGATATCGTCCTTAAACGCCAAACTCCAGAATTTCTTGTTGCCCTCGAGCGCCGCGCCAATGTCGGTCAATGCCCCAGGTCCGAGCAGCACGTCCACTTCGTACTTCTTGGCAATTTCTTGCCCCTCCTCGAGTTGCGCCAAACAACCCATCATGCCCAGCATCAAACCTCTGCTGTGTTTGAGTTTACGCAAATCACCCAGGACCGCTTTGACTTTATCGACGGGCTTGCCGCGCACCGCGCAGGTGTTGACCAGCACGAAATCGGCATGATCGACGTTTGAAACCAGTTCTGCACCCAACGCCACAAGCTGCGACTCGACCATGTGCGAGTCGTACTCGTTCATTTGGCAACCAAAGGTCATTAAGTGAAATTTAATATGAATCAACTCCCCAAGAAAGCTCGAGCAGGAAGTCTACATCCTGCGAACTCGAGTCAACAGGTTACATGCTCGAAGGATTTGAGGCAAGGATATAAGACTTTACGCCTAAATGAACTCACAAACGCCAGTCCTACAGCGTGAAGTTTCTTGTGTTCCTGAGATCCTTGAATCAGCAATGATGATCATTGCTTGTCGTTTAAAACTCGTGTGAGAAGGCAAGGATTTCTATTTTTTTTGTTTGACTGATTTTGCAGATTCTGTTTGTTGCATGTAACCAAAATTTGGATCTTCATCAAGTGCAACGCGATTAAAATAAGTAGCAATTGTTTGTGCGAAATGCTCAC
>JANMUC010000816.1:0-4239 GCA_031391225.1 Deinococcales bacterium | reverse complement strand
AAGCCAACAACAGTCAAACCAGCTTTGACACCAAAAGCTTGACGTGAAGTTGCACCTGCCGAAGGTGTTTTCACACCAAATTTGTCAAGCAAACCGATAGCGTCAGGACCTTCTGGCAATGCAGTTCCTGCCGAAACGCGTGACATTGTGTCAAAGAAGGCGTCTAAGCTTAAGAAACCAAACAAGCTTGCAACACCAACTTGTACACCAAAACCTGTTTGGTTTGGATTGAATGGACCTGTTGCATTACCAATACCAGCGTCAGCGGTAAAGCCAGCGGTGATGGTACGAGCATTCAATTTGATCGAGAATGGATCAAATCCCAAACCAGCCTTAACGTAAGTAGCGACTTGACCCTTAACTGGACCGTCTAAACCAACGTTATATTCGGCATCGAGATCAAGGAATCCAAAGACTTTACCAGTTGCATTCAAACCAACCAAAGTACTGGTCGTGTTTGGAAAATTCTGGAATACGTCTTGACCTTCATAACCGTAGTACACACCACCAGTAAGTCCTGGAATAATTTCCAAAGTACCGTTGATACCAACAAAATACTGGAACTTATTGTCCTTGCCAAATGTAGAACCATATGCGGCAGTCAATTTTGCGTTAAATGGCAACAAACCACTGCCGTCTAACCTTGCAACAAAGCCGTCACCACGACCATTACCGTCTGTAGTGTTGTTAAAGCCATAATTGGTGAATTTGAAGCTTGGATTAACGCCGTAAGAAAACACCAAAGGTGCTCCACCAATATCAAATCGGGTAGCGAGACTGGTCAACTTTAATGTTACTGGATTAACGTTGTCAGCACCTGATGGATTGGTGTACGGTGTTTTCGTAACCAATTCTAGACCCAAGCTAATTGAGAACACATTAAATCCGCCAGAAGCTTCAGTCAACGCCCGTGGCTTGAAGGTAAATGTCAACGTAATGCCGGGTTGAATAAATCCTTCAACTCGTACACGATCTTGAAGAGGAGAAGTAGTGGCAGGAGCAGTAACAACGTTACTGAGATTGGTAGCACCGTTTGCACCGACTGCTGCACGACCAACACCAAAATCGGCGTAACCACTTGATGAATCATTATCATCTGCACCAGTTGATAAGAATGAACCGATACCCAAGCGATCAATATCGAAATCTTGAGCAAAACCCGATCCATTTGAGTTCCAAACGCGGGCGGTGTAGTAGTTCAAGCTAATCGTACCAGCGACCGTAAAGCCGTTGTTCTCGAGTGTGCTCACGCGCTTATCCAACGCTGCCAAGCCAGTGTCCACTTTGGTTTCCAAAGCGCCAACTCGAGCTTCCAAGTCGCCAACGGTGTCGGCAAGCGCGGTTTGGTCACGACGCAAGAGCGTAGTGAATTCGCGCAGGCTGTCCAGATCGTCGGTCAGGTCAACGCCTGGTTCGACTGGTTCTGCGCCTGAAAGTTCTTCAACTTGACGCTCGAGTTGGGTCACGCGGTCTTGAAGGCTGAGCACGTCTTGGTTGAGAAGAACAACCAAATCGTTTAATGCGGCAATGCTGTCGGCTTGGCTTTCGACGGTAGCGCCGAGTTCGCCAAGTCCTGACTCGAGGTCGGTGACGCGTCCGTCGAGTTCGTCTACTTTGTCTTGCAATTCGCGGCTTTGGGCAAGTGCGGTGTCAGCGGCGATGCTGGCAGCGTCGATGGCGTCCATCAAGTCTTGCATCGCTTGAGGGTCAGCGCCTTCAACACCAGCAAGTGCGTCAATTTGGGCTTGCAGGTCAGCAGTCACATCTTGCAACGTGCCAATATCGTCTTGCGTGCCTGCAACAGCGTCAACAAGTCCGTCAATGGTTTCTTGTTGGGCGTTCACGGCGTCGGTCAACGCGCTGATTTGGTCTTGGGTGTCAGCGATTTGGGCTTGCAGGTCGTCGATTTGGTCTTGCAGATCGGTTGGGTCGAAAACTTCGCCTTCTGGTGTGGTAGCACCCATGTCAGCGATTTGAGCGTTCAAGTCGTCGATTTGTGATTGCAGATCGTCAACGGTGCCAGTCAGATCGTCAAGTTGACCTTGCAATTCGGTTGGATCGAAGCCTTCTGCTGGTTCCATGCCATCTAGTGCTTCTTGCAAAGCGTCAATTTGGTCTTGCAAACCGGCAATATCATCAACAGTAGCCAATGTGTCTAGGTCAACTGATGCTTCTCCACCATCACTTACTGTGATCGTGCCAATGAAATCAAGTGCATCGTCGGCAGAAGCTTGGGCAGCGTCGGCAGCTTCTTGGGCAGCGTCGGCAGCATCTTGGGCAGCCTGGATGGCGTCAGCATTTTCGTCGGCGGCAGCTTGGGCAGCGTCGGCAGCTTCTTGAGCGGCGGCAGCGGCATCGGCAGCGTCGGCGGCAGCGGCAGCGGCATCGTCGGCGGTGGTGGCGGCTTGTTCAGCAATATCACGGGCTTGCGTGGCGAGTTCTTCGACACGGGCAAGATCGTCTTGCGTTACAGCGTTGTCCTCGAGTTCTGCAACGCGCACACCCAATTGGGCGAGGTCGGCTTGCAGTTCTTGAATGGCGCTTTGAACATCATTCCATTGCTCTTCGGTAATCATGAAGCCTGAAGTTCCATTGGTACCAATACCGCAAGCGCCTGATTTCACGGCTGCGAGCAAACGGGCAACAATCGCGGCGGCTTCGTAACGGGTAATCGGTTGATTGCCACGGAAGGTTCCGTCTGGATAACCACGAATAATTCCGCAGTCGGCGGCAATCTTGATGGCTTCCTGTGCCCAGTGACCGGCTGGAACGTCTTTCAGATCAACTGGTTTTTGCGGAGCGGCTTGACCGGTTGGTGGATCAACTTGACCGGTTGGGTTGGTTGGCGTGGTTTGGGCAAATGCGGATACGCCCAAGCTCAACGCGGCTGTTAAAAACATTGCAGCAGAGATTTGCTTCATTAAGAACTACCCCCTGAAAATTGCAGAAAAGTTGCGGTTAAAGGCTTTGCGTTCAAACAACTTTTAACCTGTCCGCTCGAGCTTTTGGGGGCGAGTTGCCGTGTTTCCTCTCCCTGACTAACCCAAGCTTTCGTTGCTAAACCTTGTTTCAAACTGCTTTTTTCTTTAATCCCGCGATTCATCACGTCTTGGCTGAAGCTAGCACAATACTTAACACTCATTGAGGGTAACACCTCCTTTCTCGAGTTCACCATATTGTGGTTCTTCGTCCAATGTAAACTTTACCATGATGAGTAGGAGCTAAGTCAAGCGTCTGGCGGCTCATTTTTAACGGTTAGATTGCTTTCAAACCCAAGCCCAACGCGTCAGCCCTTTGACGCATCGCCGCAATCGTGTTCGATACGTGTTGCTCGAGGTCAATCTCGAGTTCGGTGATGCCAATTTTGATGTCTTCGCGGTTGACGCCCTTGGCGAAAGCTTTGTCCTTGAGTTTTTTAAGAACGCTTGAAGTCTCGAGAAGTTGGATGCTTTTGTCTGGACGCACCAAACAAGCGGCGGTAATCATGCCGCAGAGTTCGTCTACGGCGAACAAGACTTTTGCCATCAATGTGACTCGAGGTGTTCCAGATTGGTTGTAATGTCCCAGAATGGCGTGCAGTACCTCCTCAGGCAGGTCGGTGTTTTCACGCAAATAATTCACGCCCCAAAATGGATGCCCGTTTGGTCCCAAATCTGGATGCGATTCATAATCGAAGTCATGCAACAATCCCGTGATCGCCCACAATTCGGCGTCTTGGTTGTAATGTCTGGCGTACCAAACCATTGCCGCCTCGACCGCCAGCATGTGTTTGCGCAACGATTCGGACGGGGTGAAATCTTGAACAATTTGCCAGGCTTGATCTCGAGTCATAGGGGTTTAGGTTAACAGGTTCATGGGGGCAAAGGGCTAAGGGCTAAGGGCAAAGGGCAAAGGGTAAATTCAAAAACTCGAGGCTCGAGCAACATTTTTTCTTCGCAAACTCAAAAATCAGCAATTGCTCGGTCTACCCTCATCCCCGACCCTTCTCCCAACATCAGGAGAAGGGCGATTAGTTCCTTTTCACGTGTGGTTCGAGAAGTTTTTAAAATCCTTCTCTTTATTTTCAACATCTCGAGGGTGGGCTGTGGCTAATTGCTATTCGCCAATTGTTAATATCACCTCGTGTTTGACTTTGAGATTCAAAAAACCGATGGTCGTGCTCGAGTCGCCAGTTTTTCCACCCCACATGGAACTGTGACCACACCAATGTTCATGCCCGTTGGCACGCAAGGCAGTGTT
>JANMUC010000809.1:0-1040 GCA_031391225.1 Deinococcales bacterium | reverse complement strand
GGATCATTGTTTCCAAGTTGCCCCAAGCTGTTATTTCCCCAGCAGTATGCCAAATTATTCGATGCAATCCCGCAAGTGTAGCCATTTCCTGAGCCGATGCCTAGATAAGTCTGAGGACCACTGACCAACACGGGTACGTTTGAAGTTAATGTGGTGTTCAAAATACCAAGTTGACCAAAACTATTATCACCCCAGCAATATGCGATGCCATTCAAGACACTTGTCATACACGTATGTGAGTAGCCAGCACTGATGCTTGCGTATTTTTGTCCAACCACGGGGTTAGAGACAAGCACAGGTATGTCCGAATCAAATGCCGTATTGCCAAGCCGTCCCCCAAAATTACTGCCCCAACAATAAGCTGTACCATCTAGGCTCAAACCACAAGTAAAAATATCGCCAGCCGTGATGCTCGAGAAATTGACCACACCGCTTATGGCATTGCTGACCGCCACTGGGGTAATCGAGTTCGTGTGCGTGGGATCATTATTTCCCAGTTGTCCAGAGTTATTGTTTCCCCAACAATACGCTTTGCCCGTTGCATCCAAACCGCACGAGTGACCGTTGCTTCCCGCGCTGATGCGTCCAATGCCAAGCGCAGAAATACTGGCGTTCAAGCTCGAGGTGTTTACGTCATTTACGGTTTTGCTCGAAAGTGTTGTGGTGCTGCGATTAAGACCAAATTGCATCAATTCGGCAGCGCTCACATCCAAACCTCGAGTTTCGGTGGTGGAGGCACTTTCAACTGGAATTAAACTGCGCGTCACTCGAGACACATCCTCGTCCATGACCACAAAATTCATGATGAACTTGTACGCCAAAGCTGATTTTGGAACGCGCAATGCCAGGGTCACAAAACCCGTTTTTCCGAGCGCAATGATCCTCGAGTTGGTCGTGCAATTTGCAGCAATGCTGGTGTCACAACGTGCCGAAAAGCCGTAATTGAGCAAGGTGTCACTGGCGGTCATGGCGCTCGGTGTTGCCAATGCGGTGGCGTCTGAAACCTCCTGTGTCGTAAAGGCTTGAAAATCGGCTTTGGC
>JANMUC010000796.1:0-4184 GCA_031391225.1 Deinococcales bacterium | reverse complement strand
TGATCCAATTAAATCAATGTCAGGGCTTTCTGTGACATGTGAAAAATTCAGGCGACGTGCTGTACGATAAAATCCAATCAATTGAAATTTTCGTACCCATCAAGACAATCTGATATTTGCGTAACGCTTGTGAAGCCGAAAAAACATTCCGAACCATTGTAACAATATTGCCGAACTTAATGGTAATAGAGGTCGCCTTCTTGCAGAACTGCGAATTTCCCCTGCCTTACGCATTAATTGGGATTTTGAAGTATTAGGAGAAACCAATGGGAATTTGCCATTTCTCCTTGATCCAAATCAAAATTTTACTATTCAGGGTCACGGCTTTAAAATAGACAAACCTCATATGGATAACTGGAGAACAGCATGGAGACCACTTACTGCAATCAGTGGTTCTGCGGGACAAGTTTTATATAATAGTGATGAGGTTGAAGCTCATGATTTTACATTTTATTTACCAAATGCTCGGTTTCAACAAGCAACGAAAAATCAAATAAAACTTAATAACCAACTTAAAGTAGATGTTAAACTCGATGATTTTTGGTCAATCAGCTTGGAAACAGTTACAAATAACTTAAATTGGTTAAATTCGCAAAATTCTAACTTGGGTTATAAAATCACCACCATAGGAAAACTTTATCAACATAACTTTACCTTCAGCGATTCAGAAACTTTTAAAATCTTAAAATCGCTTAAACTCACCGATGCCATAAAAAAAATCCACAACCTCTCTGGACTATTATCATTTGCTAATTCTGGTTGGATAGGACCAATGTTTATAGAAGGCAAGATTTACACAGAAAATCCCAAATCTCCTGTCGAACTTGTTTGCGCTACAGCGATGAACTATCGAACAACACCGTTAGAGCAGTTAGGGAGTTCTTGGGTAAATGTACAAACGGATTTGGCTCAATATCTTAGTTGTCTCCCAAATCTCGAAAAAATGTTTCAAAAGCCTTTTTGGGAACAAACAATGGACGAAGTGATGACTACATACTTACAGGCAGCAAAATTCGGTCAACCTGGAAACGTTGTGGCAATGATGGTGGGTGCAGGACTAGAAAGGTTAAGTTACGCAATTCTTGTAGAAGATGAAATTAATCCAGAGTTGAAAGCAAAACATAAACTGCTTTTTAGCATAGGTTCAAAACCTATGGCTGAAGCCAGATGGAAACTTGGGAAAGGGGCGGGACAAGAAAATATCACTGTGAACAGCAAACGCACGACACTGCTTTTGGAAAAAATTGGTTTAACAAAAGCACGTGGACATATTGATGTAGATGACGTACCTAAATTCGACAAAATTCGCAACGATGCCACACATGCAATATCTGGAACAACGACATCCGACGAACGTTCAAGATTGATGACCCTAGGTCTTATGTGGATAGAAGAAGTCTTACTCTGGCGACTTGGATACGATGGGCAATACACTGACCGTCGTAGTGAATTGGGACAAGGTACTGCACCTAGATACGACCTCAGTTTAAGAAAATCTGATTGGTAATTTTACAAAATCGACTACAATTCAAGACATGCCAATCACCGAAATCACCTACCCCAATATCGACCCTCGAGTTCGGATTTTCCGTGCGGGCAGCGAAGTGGATTGCTTTGCGATCATCTCAGATTCGCATTTGATTATTCTCGACACCTTCATCACGCCCGAAGACGCGCTCGAGATGATGGAAATTTTAAAACCAAATCTCGAGCATCGAATGCTGTTGGTCATCAATTCGCATCAACATTCTGATCACACTTGGGGCAACGCCGTGTTCGCGCAAGACCGCGAGTTTCCAGCGACCATTCTGGCGCACAAAAATTCCAAAAATTTGCTCGAGCAGCAACGAACGCAGTTGCTCGAGCAACAGAAGCTCGAATCACGATTATCGAACGTAAAAATCATTGCACCAACAATCTACTTTTCAGATTCTTGCACGATCAATGCTTGGGATTTGACGCTCGAGTTGATGCCTGCTTTTGGGCATACCAGCGATCAAATCGTGGTTTGGATTCCCGCATTGCAAACCTTGCTGGCAACGGACGCGCTCGAGTTTCCATTTCCGTATGTGGCAAGCTCGGGGAATTTATCACAACTGCGAGCGACCATGCTCAAATTGAGGGCTTTAAAGCCTCGTGTCGTACTTCCTTGTCACGGTGGGCTTCACGACGCCAGTTTAATCACCAAGAACCTCGAGTATTTTGACTGGCTCGAAGCTAGAGTTTTGAAAGAAGCAGAGGCTTTATTTGAGGATGCGTTAACACTTGTGGATTTGAAGCCGAGTGATGTGAATGAAATGTACCTCGAGTTTCACAACTTAAACATTGCTGCCACCAGAAAGTTTGTAAAAGACCAAACCAGTTACTAAAGTTGTACCTCGAGTAACACCAAACCCGTACCATTTAATTTTAATTCGTAATTTGAAATATTCGAGTCCGTAAGCGCTGGCAACGTTTTGTTCAGCGTCAATTCCCGCACCGTCCCTCGAGATTTCTCGAGCCTTGTGCCTGTGAAATTCAGTTTGAGTTTTTGCGGGTCGCTGTCGAGGTTAATCACCACAATCACGGCTTGATCGTTCACATAACGCACAAATGCCATGATGCGCTTGTCGGTGGTCAATGGTTCAAAACCACCAACTCGCAAAGCAGTATTTGCTTGCCGAATGCGAATCATATTGGCGTGAAAATGCCAGAGCGAACCCTTGGTTTCACGCTGCGTTTTCACACTAATATTCGCGTCCTGCGTGGCAAAATCCGTCCACGGTTTAACGCTCGAGAATCCCGCACCTGCACTCGAATCCCAACGCATCGGCGTGCGTTTGGCTTCATCGCCGCCCTGAGGACCATTTTTCAAACCGATCTCGTCGCCGTAATACAAAAACGGCGTTCCTGGCAGGGTCAAAAGCAGACTGGCGGCGACACGGTAACGACCCGCGCCAAAATAGGCTGGACGATCCAAGTCGTGGTTGCTGGCGAAAATTGCATCGACAGCCTCGGCAGAATAGGCTTTGGCAACTCGAGTCAACTCAAAATGAATGGGTTCATGACTCGAGCCGTTGACGCTGGCGGCAATGGCTTTTTGCATTGGAAAGTTGAAGCCCATTTGCTCGCCAGCACCGTTCTGAAAGTATTTCGCCACGGTTTCGGTGTCCGTCCAGACCTCACCAACGATTGCCGCGTCGGGGTTGATGCCGCGCACAAAACTCGAGAAATCCGTCGTCCAGGCTAGCGTTGCAGGGCTATCGGGTTGGTTGTCGTTTTCGCCCTCAACCATGTAGCGCATCGCATCAATTCTAAAACCGTCCACACCGCGATTAAGCCAGAATTTTGCGCCGTCGTTCATGGCGGCTTTCACCTCTGGGTTGCGCCAGTTAAGGTCAGGCATTCCTTCCCAAAACGCGCCGTAGTAGTAGCTCGAGCCTGCTGGTACAGGTGCATCGGTAAACGTCGGACGCGGTGGAACGCTGGCTGGTGCTTGAACCAAATCGGGGTTGTTGATGCTGTCGGTCACGGTGTGCGTACTTTGATTGAAGACAAATTTGACAATCGTGTTGTCGTTAATCACCTCGAGCTTGATGTTCGCGCCATCACGTTTTGCATCTGCGCCGTAATTTTCAGTCCACGTGCCGTTCAACGCCACTTTGAACTCGTATTTCCCTTTGGGGAGCATGACCACCAATTCAAAAATTCCTGGTGCGACCTCGAGCGCACGGGTTTCAGAGCCGTCGGGATTCCAATCTTTTGCGCCCAATGCCCCTTGAATCGTGCCTGGGAAAATCACTTTCAGGTTACTCGAGGTTGGTTGTGTTTTTAACACATGCCACGAATTCCCATTTCCCCACGGCTGCCCCCAACCAGGGTTGTTCTGACGCCATTGATACCAGTTGCGTTGAGGCGAATTTGGTTTTTGCGACGCCAGAAACCACGGGTGCAAGCTCGAGGTGTGGTTTGCCACCCAATCCAAAATGACTTTAAAGCCTTTTTCGTGGGCGGCAGTCATAAACGCGTCAAAATCCTCGAGTGTGCCGTACTGCGGATTGATATTTTTGTAATCAGTCACGTCGTAACCGTGGTAACTCGGGCTGGGATTAATCGGCATGAGCCACAAGGCATTCACGCCCAAAGCCTGCAAATCGTCGAGCCTCGAAGTTAAACCCTTGAAATCGCCAATGCCATCGTTGTTG
>JANMUC010000765.1:0-5276 GCA_031391225.1 Deinococcales bacterium | reverse complement strand
GCGCATGTCTTCGTCGGCTTCGGCCGCGACTACGAAGAGAACGGCGAGCACAAGTTAGTTCCTAAGCTCGAGCGTTCCCACCTGGCAACATTGGTGATCAGTAACGCCAACGCCAGCAGGTCATAAATGGGGTAGGTCATGGCGAGCGAGACTTCAAAACTCAGACCATTGGTTTTGGCATAATGTGCCAAAATCGCTGGCGAGAGCACAAAAAACCAGATAAAGCCTGAAAGGGTCATGACAATAATGCTTGCGTCCAAGACGGCACGTAAACCCTCGAGTCTGTGGAGGGCAACGTGTGGTAAACGAAAAAAACCGTAAACCATCATTGCTGGGGTTAGGGATAAGAAAACATCTGCGATTGACGGAAACGCAGTAATGTTAAAAACGCCTTTAAAAAGTTGATAAATGATTGTACCTATCGTGTTCAATGCCAATGCCAAAGCCAGGTAACGCCAGGGCAAACTTGCACGATTTGGGTGCTGACGGGAAATCGAGGCAACCGTTAAACCAGCGAAAAACATTGGTAAGACCCGAATCACACCTTCAATCAAGGCATTGTTGGCGATATTGTAAAAAGTGATAAATGACCAGATTTGTTGCACCAGGGCAAACAAAACCGTCAAAACCGTTAAATTTTGAATCAAAGGTGTAACGGCTCGAGCGCTCGATTGGACTTGCATTGGCACTCTATTCTAACCCAGCGTCAAGGTTCTTGAGTGGCACCCGTACTATTGGGCTATTGGGTTGTGAAAAGCATTTGCACGTTAAGGCTCGAGTTGATTTCTTGGAGTCCAAGCTTGCTCAGAACAGCGCTGAAAGATCAGACTTTAGTGCAAAGGTTGGTGGATTACCAACTGCCAGCCCAGTTTCCAGGTGATCTGAGCGGCTTGTTGAGGCTTCGACTTGCCCAACTCGAACGCGATCCTCTCGAGCAGGGGTTTTTGCTGCGCAGTATTGTCTTTAAAGGACAAATGATTGGCTTAATTGGTTTTCATGCCAAACCCAGTTTTTCTGGCAGGCTCGAGGTCGGTTACACGATTTTCTCAGAGTTCAGACGGCAAGGTTTTGCACTTGAGGCGGTTGATGGCTTGTTTGATTGGGCAAGGCTCGAGCCCGGCGTGAATATTTTTGTGGCATCGGTGCGTCCGACCAATGTGGCTTCGTTGGCGGTGATTGCCAAATTTGGTTTTGTCCAAGTTGGCAGGCAATGGGATACGGATGACGGCGAGGAACTGGTGTTTGAAAAGGCGGCTTTAGGCTCCTAAATCAAATTGAACCAATCGGCTTGTGCATACAAATTGCATAAACATGCATTCGGTTGCATAAGTCTGTACTCAATCCAATTCAGCTCAAGCCAAGCCGTGAACCTCACTGTTCAGTCTTCGGAAACGAAAGCATTGTCCCCCGAATGAGTGACAACTTTACACATCAAACACATACTCGGATTCATTACCCTGCGCGTGTGTGTTGCAGTATGCGTTTTCTTATGCAACTCCCGAAATTGTCAACCACCAGGCACGCCTGAAACCAAGGAGAACCATGATTAACAAAAAATTTGTCAAATCCCGCAACGTCACCAAAGTCAGCTTTGAACCCAGCGAAATCGACGCCGACACCATCGCCCTGATTGCTGACTTTACCGACTGGCAACCGCTCGAAGTGCCAAAACTGAAAAACGGCAAATGGAAACTCGAGCAAGACCTCGAACCAGGGCAAAGCTACGAATTCCGTTACCTGCTTTCCAAAGGCGACAGCACCTGGTTTGACAATGACAACGGCGCAGATCGCTTCGTGCCAAACGCCCACGGAACCCAAAACGCCGTTTTAGACTGCTAAATCTCATTAAGCCTGAAATCTCGAGCGACTTTTCAAGATTTGCCTCCAAAATACCAATTGAAGGCAGTTATTTTGTCAAGGTTTCTCGAGATTCAGGTTTATTCATGTCGTGCAGAGCGAATCCTTTTGGCTTTGTTCATCAGATAACCAAGGAAAATTGTGCTTTGGGCGTATAATTCTAGAAACGTGAACACCGACTTTTATCCCCGTCCCGTCAAACTCGAGGACGTTCAGAATGTTCAAGGTTTATACCAGCGCAGTAGGCGCTACTTTGACATCATTGCCGCCGAAATTCCCAACCAATTCGATGTCAGCCGCGAACTCGAGAGCGCTTTGGGCGACGCTCGGCGGTACCTCGAGTTGTACTTTAAAGACAACAACCCCGAACCGTTCGGCTATTTGGATTTGAAATTCGATTACCCACAATCCGGTGACGCAACCATCAATTTGCTGCTGATTGCCCAGGAAGAGCAATCGAGCGGTTTCGGTTCAAAGATTGTCGAAAACCTCGAGCAACGTCTGAATGACGGCACGTTTGCCCCGCGTCGCGTGCGGCGTTTGCTGGCAGGCATTTACGGCGAAAACCCTGGCGCGGTCAAATTCTGGGAACGCCTGGGCTATCACTTTGCCGTCGATGCCCGTCCCGTCCTAGCGTGGTACGCCAAAGAACTGATCCCGAGTGACCTCGAGATATCACGTTAGAATAGCGTCATGATTGCCAGTCTGCACCTCGAGACAACTGACCTCGAGCGCGTTAAAACCTCGCTGATGCCGAACTTGCAAGCCAACTCGAGCGTGTTTTTGCGCGTCGATAACGGTTGGACGCAAATTTATTTTGATCAATTCTTGGACGATGGCGACTCGGACGATTTTGAATCGGTCGCTCGAGGTTTATCAAATTTTGCTTTGACCATTTCATGCTTCGCTGAAGAAACTCCTGTCACAATCAAAAGCTTTCATCACGGACTCGAGCTTGACACAACAACCAAGCTCGAGCAACCCGATTTGAGTTTTGAGGATTTACAAGCCCTTGAAGACGATGGCACACTCGAGGGTTACGAAAAACTCGAGTTTGAAGCGGGTAAACCAGGTCTAGCCGAATTTTTTGGGAGAAGCGAAGATGAGTGACATTTTGGTAGTGAAATACGGCGGTAACGCCATGAAAACCCTAGCGTTACGGCGTGCCATAGCTAGCGAAATTGCAAATTTACGCCGTATTCGCCCTGTGGTGGTCGTGCATGGCGGTGGACCCGTAATCGAAGCCAACCTCAAACGCCTCGGTATCGAAAGCCATTTCCTGCGCGGTTTGCGCGTCACCACACCCGAAGCGCTCGAGGTGATCGAATCGAGTTTGACCAAACTCTCCAAAGAACTCTCGCAAGACATCGGCTCAAGCATCGGTTTGACTGGACGCGACTCGAACTTGCTGCTGGGCGTGCCGCTCGAGCCAGAATTTGGACGGGTCGGACGGGTCGAAACGGTCAACACGGTTTTGATTCACAAGATTCTCGAGGCTGGTTTTACGCCGGTGATCGGCTGTATTGCCGTGGATGAGGCTGGCGAACCCTTAAACGTCAACGCCGACTGGGCGGCTGGTGCGGTGGCGGGTGCTCTGAACTCGAGCATCGTATTCTTGACCGACGTGCCAGGGGTCATGAGCGACAAAGACGATCCGAGTACCCTCGCCGCCAACCTTAATGCGCTCGAAACCAGGGCTTGGATTGAACAGGGCATTATTGGTGGCGGCATGATTCCCAAAGTTGAGGCGGCACTGTACGCCATTGAACGCGGCGCAAAAACCGCGACCATCGCCTCTGGAATGCAGGCTGGGGTACTCGAGCGAGCCGCGAAGGGCAACGTGGGAACGACGTTACGGGCATGAACGCCAACTTCCGGATTGGTTACGGCGAAGACGCCCACCGCCTCGAGCCAGGGCGAACGCTGGTAATCGCAGGCATCACCGTGCCAGACTCGCCCGTTGGCGCGGTGGCGCATTCGGACGGCGATGTGGTTTTTCATACCCTCAGCGATGCGCTGCTCTCGAGCCTGGCTTTGGGCGACATTGGAAAATTCTTTCCTGACACGTCCCCCGAATGGCAGGGCATGGACTCGAGCATTATTTTGCAGGCTGCCCTGGAGAAGGTGCAGTCATTGGGGTGGGAGATTGTGAATGTCGCCGTGGTGGTGACGCTCGACAAGCCCAAACTTGGCGCACTGCGCGATGCGATGGCGTCAAATCTTGCAAAGCTCCTCAAGCTCGAGGCTGAAAATGTCGGCATCGGGTTTAAAACCTCTGAAGGACTTGCCACAAACCACATTCAAGCCCGAGCCACTGTTTTGCTCGAGAAACGCTTTTAAACCCCAAGCTTGTTGCTTAAGAACGCCACGGCAGCCACATGCCTTCTTCGTCTGGAAGCGTATGTCCAGCAGTTTTTAAGGCAATCAAAATTTGTCCTCGGTGGTGCGCCTCGTGAACCAGCATGTGAAGCAGGAAAGCACCCGCGCTGTCATGTGGCAGATTGCCCGTGCCGGTGGCGTGCTCAGCCGTCTTGAGGGCTGCGTCTCGAGTTTGGATCATGACCGATTTGATGCGATCAAGGTCGTTTTCGGTGTCGAACATGCCCGTGCTGGGATCGTAATTGGAATACAAGTCCGGTAAGTCTTTTAAGCCGCTTGCCTCGAGTTCCGTGCCCCAGCTTTTGATGCACTCGGTCATGTGCGCCAGATGTTGCGCCGTGCTGTAACCGCCACCAGGGGTGACCGCCTCGAGCATGGCGGGTGTGAGGTGCGCCAGCAGTTCATTGTTGACGGCGTTGTTGGCAGCCCAAGCTTTGCTGATTTCGGAATGAATCATGGTGCTCCTTTATTTTGTTGTTGACATAATTAATCTAAACCATTTCGGTATTCTCCGCAACCGATGTCAGAAAATGAGTTCCTTACCGATTTTTGTTTCAAGCTCGAGGTTCATGTTCTAACGTTTGGATTTCAGGTTACTGCAATTTCGTCGCCAATATCTGCGGAAATGCAAAATAGTCAGAAATTTTAACCTCGAGAGACAGGAATAAAAAATTTGTTGACCATGCAATTTTTCAAAATATGATGTGCTGTAGGGGCGAGGCGACCATGCCCGAAGCGCTGCAAGCCCGTCAGCGATGCCGCCCGAAGGTGCGTTTTGGCATCAAGAAGGGGCTATCTTTAAGCAGCAAGACAGGTGAGTTTTATGGTCAAGAGGCATGCCTCGCCCGTACGAATCAACGATTCACAGTTTATTGTTGACCTTGACCACTCGAGCTTTTCTTTGTACACTCCTTAAGCCTGCCAAGGCTGATGAAATTTCATCGGCTTAAGACAAACCGTTAAACCCGTGTTGGGGAATCGTCTAACGGCAGGACTGCGGTCTTTGGATCCGCCAATCAAGGTTCGAATCCTTGTTCCCC
>JANMUC010000758.1:0-12214 GCA_031391225.1 Deinococcales bacterium | reverse complement strand
TGGAGTTGGAGTTGGAGTTGGAGTTGGAGTCGGTGTTGGAGTTGGAGTTGGAGTCGGTGTTGATGACCCATTGACTGGTACAAACTCCATCCAATCCAAGTTCAAAGCTGGACTCGAGCCTATATATGCAACTTTGACCTCGTGCCAACCTGCACTTAACTTCGCAGTTCCAACCCAAGCAATCTTATACTGGTCAAAATTACCACTGCTTTCCAAGCTCGAGATTGGCAATTGAATGCCGTCAATACTAATTGCAACTTGCTGGGTTTGCCAAGCTGCGTAGCGAAATGACAGATCGTACAATCCGCTGGCAGCAACGTTCAGGTCGTATTTCATCCATTCGCCAGCGCCCGACCAACCAATGTTGTAACCGTCTGCATCGGCGCGTTGGTGAATGTCTACACCTTCGGAAGCTCTGTACATGCCACCTTGATTTGCGGTGTCGTTGTCATGGTATCCAGTGCCTTCGCCTGCTTTAAAATCTTCAAATTGAATTTTGGCACTTGTCGTTGCTGTTGTCGGTGCTTGTGGTGTTGGCGCGGGTGTTGTGGGTTCATCGCATTCAACTCGAGCATTCGCCCAATCGCCGTGATCGTACCAGCCACTGCGATTGCCTTCGGTGCTGTTCTGATTTCGATCAACCACCAACGTCAAGCTGGTCATGCCATTCACATTGACATCAATGTCTTGCGTGGCATTGTTACGGTTCATACCGCCCGAATCAAAAAGCTTTTCATCATCTCCATAAACCCGAAAAATAACATTCCCGTAAGTGCTCTGATGACGCACTTCGTCATCCAAACCAACGCTGGCGGTAAACCTCGAGCATGTTCCTGCCAGCTTATAAGTGATGCTGCTATCGGAATGGATGCCTAAGCCCTTGTCGTATTTGACGCCCGACAAACTGATTTGTTGACCATCGCCTGATTCATCTAAGCCGTTGGTTGAATCCAGTTCGACTGGACCCCAACCATTGATTGCACTTTCCCATGTTTGATCGCTTAAAAAACCGGTTGTGATGCTCGAGACCGAACTTGCATTGACCGCCGAACTCCAAGGTTTGCTGCCTTTAAGGTATTCGGCATCCTGATTTAAACTTGGGGTTGGTGTGGTGTTGCAAGCCATCAAGGCGAGTGTGAGCAGCAAGCCGCTCAAGGTGGTGCGGCTAAGGTTTGGTTTGGCTTGTAGAGCATAAAAATTTTTCATAAGACCCCTAAACAACTAAAACCAGAGATAATTTTCCAAGACCCGAGTCCCAATGGCTCGAGGTTGGTTTATAAATTTGAATCCATTGTGGATCGAGGTTTACTTTAGGTGTCCCGTTGTCAACTTGAGTAGCAAACCACACTTTTAAAATTTGAAGTTCTATGACGTGTTTTGAAGTATGGCGCTCTCGAGCGATTGAATTTCGAGTGGTAAACCGAAATCTTCAGCCCGTTTTTTGGCTTGCCCGAGCAATTTGAGCGCGATTTTTTTGTTTCCATCCCAGTTTTCGAGTACCGCCTTGGCTCGCAAGGCTGAAATCTCGAGCCGCTCGTTTTTTTGAACAATCTTCTCGAGCCGTTGCACGGTCTGGCGTGCAAGGTCTATTTCTCCGCCGTGCAGTAAGGCTTCAACCTCGAGCCAGTGTTTGAGGCGCGGTGCGTGCAAACCGCGTTCGTTGTCGGTTTCAAAACGAATTTTTACGGCGTTTCTGGCGTGCTGGGCTGCCTTCGTCCAATCACCTTCGAGGGCGAATGTGCTGCACAGATGACTCTCGAGAAATTCCAGGAACATTTGACCCCAGACCAGCATTTCCGAGGTGTTTTGCCCGTGAACAATCTGAATGGTGAATTGCAGAATGTCTCGAGCTTCGGCATGGCGTTGCGCGGCAATGCAAGCCATGCCAAAAGCCAAACCATATTCTGCGCTGTACCTTAGGCTGGCTTTGTGCCGCAGGGCATATGCAGCTTGGGTCAGCGCTAGTGCTTGGTTGACCGCACCAGACTCGAGCAGCCCATAACTGTAATAGCAAGCTGCCATCGCCGTCCAAACTGGGTTGGCATCAATTTCTTGTTTGATCTGATATGACATCAGTAAATTTGGCAGCGCCAATTCGAGCTGACCAACATTGAGTTGGCACAAGCCCAAATTCTCGCGCACATAAGCATGGTTGTCGCTGCGTTGATTCCAGATATCACGGTCAACCTCGAGCCAATAAGTATTTGCCTGTTCCCAATGCCCTAATGTCTGGTGAGCTTCTGCCAGTGTCAGCAAGGTGCTTTTGGTGTGCATTTGACCCATTTCTCTGGCTTTGGGAAGCATACTCTCGAGCAGGACAATACTTTTTTGCAAATGTCCTGGTTCAATCCGAATGTTTCCAAGGCGATTGAGTTCAATCCCAAACAACCCATCTTGGTCGCCGATGCGTTCAAAAATAACCCGAGATTGCTCGAGCAGTTCGAGCGCCAATTCAGGGTTTTGTGACGAGATAAAATTGCTCTTGAAAATCAGACTGTGCGCCTCGAGCCACGGGTCTTGCAACTGCCGTGCGAGTTCATGCGCCTCTAAAGGGTAAGGTTCGACGCGATCATGTTCGTTCAAGGTGGCATACCGATTGGAGAGTTTGCTGTACATGAAACCAATTTCATCGCGCTCGAGTTGCGTACTGATGTCACTGCCGTCTGGTCGCCCAATCAGCACCGTTCTGGCATTTTCGTAATGTTCCGCAGATTCGCGCCAAGCATAGACGTTCGTGGCTTCGTCACCCGCCTCCATGCTTGTCCTGAACGCCTCGAGCCACAAATGTGCCCCGTGGGCATGTCGCGCCAGCCTCGACGCGTTGGCACGGGTGCTCGAGAGGCTCAAGAAGGCACGCCGATGATAGACCCGTCGCCTCGCCTCGCCCGCTTCGTCAAAGGCGACCTCACGCACCTTGTCATGCGAAAACACGTATTGTGATCCAGCCTCGAGA
The DNA here is from genome assembly GCA_031391225.1 of Deinococcales bacterium. Lineage (GTDB taxonomy): Bacteria > Deinococcota > Deinococci > Deinococcales > JAAFIG01 > JANXTZ01. Next base: position 9,261 of record JANMUC010000758.1, on the reverse strand, counting down.
ATCAACCTCGAACGCAGCAGTTCATCCAGAGCGTTTAACGCCGCGCGTTCCTCGAGTTCGGTCATTTCTCGTACGAGGTTAAATTCAAAGCCGTGTCCGATCACCGCGCCCGCTTCAATGATTTCACGAGCCTGATCTGAAAGCCGCGTTAAACGGGCTTGCAACACCGAGCGAATGCCAGGAGCGGTTTTTGCGCTCTGCATGGTTTGATCTTGAACCCGCCAGTGTCCAGCTTGCGGCGCGATCAAACCGCGTTCTGCCAAGGATTTTAAGGTTTCAGTGATGAACAAAGGCTGCCCACCAGTTTCTTGGTGCAACCAACTCGAGAATTCGCTACTTGCGCCACCAATATTTTCAATCAATCGTGCCGTATCCTCGGCAGACAAGCTTTCGAGCGCGACCATCACGGCTTGCCATTCACGTCCAAGCGTCGTTAACCAGGTTTGAAGCTGTGTATTCCCCAAAGCTTCGCTTCGTACGGTAAACACGAGTAACACAGGATTTTGCTCCTCGAGCCAGCGCCTTGCACTGTAAGCGATCAACTCGAGCGAGGCTTGATCCGCCCATTGCAAATCGTCAACAAAAAAAACCACTGGCGCTCGGGTCGCCACGCTCGATCCAAAGCGCGTGACCGCCTCGAACAGGCGAGTGCGTGCCACCGTTTCATCGCTGTTTGGCATGGGTAAGTCAGGAAAACGCTCGAGCAATTCTGGCATCAACTTTGAAAGTTCTGCCAGCCAGATTGGACTTAGGAGGTTTGTCACACTTGGTTCGCTGCGAAGGTGCCGCCTGAGTGCGTCGGTCACGGCTTGATACGCCAAACCGCCACCCGTTTCAAAGGCTCGACCCCGTAAAACCGTTGCGCCTTGACTGCTCGCCCAAGTCAAAAATTCGTTTGCCAAACGTGTTTTACCGATGCCAGGTTCACCAGAAATCGTGACAAACCCAGACTCTCCAATGGCGGTCGCATGGTATGCCTCGACAATCTGCACAAATTCCGTCACGCGCCCGACCATCCGACCCTCGAGCAACATGGCTGGTAAGGACGGAACACGTGGCGCTCGTGGTGTATGAGTTGCTGTCTCGAGTCGAACCCGTTCTACTAGCGCCTGGGTTCCTGGTGAAGGCTCGAGGTTGAGTTCGGTACGCAAAGTGTTTTGCAAAATTTCAAACGACTTTAAAGCCCCAGTCCGATCAACGCATGCATGTTGAAGCCCGATCAATTGACGGTATCCAGCCTCATTGAGCGGATCAATTGCCACCAACCTTGAAGCCGTTTCAATCGCGCTCGAGAATTGTCCAACCTTTGATTGAAGTTGCGCCAAACGTTGCAGCACGGTTTGAATATGCCGCCTGAAAAGTTCACGTTTCTCGAGCAGCCACGCATCAAACTTGCCTTCATCATCAAAAGCAAAGCCCGTTAAAAAGTCGCTTTTGTACAAATTTGCTGCCACTTCGAGTTTCGAGAGTTGTTCGTTTAAGTCCAGATCACCAGGCTCGAGCGCCAACTTTGCCGCCCTCTCGAGTTCGAGCACATCCACCATCACGCCAGACTCGAGGTTTAGCCCAACCGCTTGGCGTTCGATTCTTAAATGCTGCCCGCCGCCCAACGCCTCGCGCAAATACGAGAGCGTGTTGCGCAAACTGTTGCGACCCGCTTCGGGCGCGGCATCGACCCATAACAAACCCGCCAAACGATCCCGCGATTGCAACCCGTCCTCGACCGCCAAAAATGCCAGCAACGCCAGCACTTTGCGCGTGCGAAAGTTTAACTCAGTTTCGCGCCGCACCACGCCAGAACCAAGCAAGAAAATCTCGAGTTGCATCATTTAACGATTCCTCTATCGGTGCTCTATCGCCGTGTTTGTACGTTAAGGGCAGGTTCGCAAGTCCATTATAAACCCCGTCGCTCACGTTTTAGAAAAGAGGAATAGATGCTCGACCTTCAACTGACCCTCGCCCTGCAACAAAGCCGCCGTGTCATTACAGAACTGTTCGAAGAACCCACGCCACCATTGGAATTGCCAAGAACAGCAGGCGAAGCCAAAATGAAGCCATCGCGTTTTGGGTTCTGGCAACTTCCAAAATTCAAACGCGTCAAACCCCAAACTCGAGCTTCAAACCATTAAGTCTGGAGCTTGTTGAAGCCAGTGTTCAGATTCCCTTGTGCTTTGGCGCGATGTCTGCTAATCTTTACCAGTCGCACGGATTAACTCCTTCAGTGGAGGCAACCCCGCACCTTTAACGGTACGGGGTTGTATTTTTTTGGTTTCTTATCTACCAAATTCAACACTCGAGCCTGAAATCGGTGGTTTCAAGTTCCTCTCGAGATCGGGTTTTGATCTGACAGAACGTATTTCTTGAGCTGAATTTTATTGGATTCTACAGCGGTTTTCATATCCGTTGACGCGCTTCTTGACCCTTAAAGCAGCACCTGTCTTGACCATAAAATGCACCTCACGGGCGGCATCGCTGACGGGCTTGGGCGCTTCGGGCGGAATCGCTTCTTGCTCACAAGACAGCACCTGTCGGGCTGTTCGCGCTTCGCGTCAAACATTGTGCAAGGTGCTGTATTTGCCGTGAACGTCAAACCAAGTTTTTGTTTTGGCTAATGGCTATGTGCTAATCGGTATCTGCTCTCTCGCAACATTTCTTGTCTCAGTTGTGTAAAACTAATACGCAATGCAATGCCCGAGCTGTCAAGAGCCAGTGCAAGCAACCTGGCGTTTTTGCCCGAATTGCGGGGCGGCGATTTCGGTGGTCGAACCGACAGTGCAACGCCGTGTGGCAGTGGTTTTTGTCGATTTGGTGGCGAGCACCCGTTTTGCCAGAAGCCTCTCGAGCGACGCGTATTTTGATTTGATGGGCGAAATCTTGACGGTGCTCGCCGTCGAGATTGAGGCGCTCGAGGGTCATGTCGTGCAATTTCAGGGCGATGCGGTACTGGCGGCGTTCGGGGCGGTCAAAAGTTTTGATGACAATGCGCTGCGTGCCGTCAAGGCGGCTCGGGCAGCAATTGCAGCCGTCGAAAATTACGGCGAGCGCAAGGGTTTGGAACTCGAGGGTCGGGCAGGTGTGGACACCGACGAAGCCACGGTGGGCTGGGTTGGTGGCGAGTTTACCTTGTTTGGCAGTGTGGTGAACCTCTCGAGGCGACTTTGTTCGGCTGCCGAGCCTGGCGAAGTGCTGGCGTCCTCGCGCGTACAACTCGAGACTCATGCGGGTGCGCAGTTTGAGCAACAGGTCGGTTTGGTCTTGCGGGATTACCCTGAAGAGGGCGAACCGTTTTTATTAAAAGGCTTTACCACCGCCGCAGGACAGGACTATCTGCCATTTCATGGTCCGCCGCTGGTCGGGCGTCAAAAGGAACTTGCCAAACTCGAGGGTTTGTTCAGAATTGCCCGCAGCGAACGGCGTGTGGTCTGGGTTGAAGTGGTTGGGCATCCAGGTTCTGGTCGCAGCCGATTGATGCAAGAATTTGCGGCGCGGCATGAAATCACCGAAGACGCCCGAGCGGTGGTACTCGATTCAAAAACCCGTAAGCTCGAGTTGCCAACCAAAGTCTTACCAATTGTTTTGCTCGAGGACGCTTTAAACCTCGAAACGTCGTTGCAAACCGCGCTGTTAAGTGCGCGAAAGGGCGCTTTGGTACTGGTGCCTCGGGTTTTGCAAAGTGCGGCTGAACGTGAGGCGGTGGTGCTGGACAATCTTGGTTTCCCCCAAGCCCGCACACTGCTCGAGTCCTTGTGCGGACCGCAGCCGATTGGTTTGGTTAAACCTTGGTTTGAACGCTCATTGGGCAATGCCGCGATTTTGGCTGAGGTCGCACGGTTGTTTAACAAAGGCTTTGACGACTCTCTCGAGTTGCAGCAACGGGTGAAAGCGTTTGTCTTGGATTATTTTCAGGTTTTTGCTTCTGGCGCGGCAGAGGTCTTCTCGGTGGCGGCGTTGTTCGGCTCAAGTTTTTACTTGGGAGGCTTGAGCCACGTTGTGGGGCGCGATGTCAGTTCCGACCTCGAGATGTTGCTTGCCGATGGTGTGATTTTCGAGGCGGTCGCTTCCCGAATTCCAGATGAGCGCGAGTTTAAAATTCAAATTCCCCTTTTGCGTGAGGCGGCAATCTCGGTGTTTGAATTGCAACATCGAGCCAGCATGCACTTGGCAATTGCTTCGTGGTTCTCGAGCCGTAGTTCTGCTCGGGCGCGTGACCATACCCGTGCCGCGCAAAGTCTTCAAACCGCGTTGCAAACCCAATTGCCGCCCGAGGATTCGGTGGTGGCAGCAAAAAACAAAAAAACCACATTGGTAAAGGTTTCTAGAGCCTCGAAACCCCTAAAGCAAAGCTAAATGTAAATTTGAACTTGACAAAATAGAAAACTTGATTGCATACTTAAGATAGCAATCAAGAGGCTTAAAGCTAGCAATGCTTCAACACCAAGGAACGTAAATCAACATCGCACCGTAGGAGATACCATGAGTGACCCATTTCGTGAACGGATCGAAAACCTGCTTCGTCAGGGCAAAATCTCTCCAGAAGAAGCCAACAAGCTTTTTCGGGCGCTCGAGCCGCAAGGCGAGACTGCCAGTGCCAGCACGCCCTTAACCGGCTCGCAACCCACACCGAGCATTCCGATTCCACCCAAGCCACCTACACCTCCAACGCCGCCCACGCCTGTTGCCGCTGTTGTACCTCCTACACCACCAACTCCAGCCACACCTCCAACGCCGCCCAGTACTGCCATGCCAACTTCACATAGCAAAGCCTTTGATAATTACGTTCATGCGGCAAACAACATCCGCAAATTGGTGATCAACGCCACGGCAGGCGATATCGACGTTCAAGGTGTACCAGGGTTAAGCAACATCGAAGCCAATGTCAAAAACGGTTCGCTCGAGATCACTGAGGACGGCGACGTGATTCGCATTTTGGGCGTCGGAAAAATTGATGACCCAACCGAAATTGGCTGGCTGAACACCGTCATTCGCACCATCGGGCGCAACCTTCCTGTGGACATTCAGGTCAAAGTGCCAAGCAGCCTGCTCGAACTTGAGGTCAAAGCCTTGGCGGGCGACGTGACCGTGGCTGGCGTGACTGGAATGGTGTCGCTCGAGATGAGCGCGGGCGATCTGAAACTGAGAGACGCTGGACGATTCAACATTAACGCCAAGGCGGGTGATATCAAAGTGCGAACCAAACTGACCGACGGTGAAAGCAACCTTCGCGCCCTAGCGGGCGATGTGGACGTGATTCTCGAAGGCGGCTCGAGTGTCACGATGAAAGCCTCCAACAGTGCCGGTGACATTACCGCCAAAGGCTTTATTTTGACGCACACCGAAAAACGCATCGTCGGTGGCAGCCTCGAGGGGCGTTTGGGCGCGGGTCGTGCCAAACTCAACGTCAGTTTAAGTGCAGGCGATCTGGATATTGAAGCCATCGACGGCATGAACCAGTAAGCAATCAATTTTACTTTTAGGCTCGAGTTTCAAAACCTCGAGATGGGTACTTCACACCCCCAGCGTGTTGGGTATCTCATACCCAAAAGGAGTCGATTATGGGACAAATTGAACGGATTTTACAATTGGTGCAGCAAAACAAAATCAACCGCGAAGACGCCGCCAAGCTGCTGGCAGCCCTCTCGAGCGGACTCGCCACCCTGCCCGACAGCACCTGGGAGCGCCTGTTTGCCATGCTCGATCAGGGCATGAGCGTCGAAGCCCTGGCGCAAGTGCTGGGCGCAGAACTCGAGCAGGACAAAGACAAACGCAGCACTTGGAGCACCAAAGGTCAACGCGCCGGAAATTTTGGGATGGGTGGCTTGGGGTCGCAAGTCTCGACCATTGTCAACGACCAGATTGCCGACGCGTTCCGCAAAGGGTTTGGCGATCCAAGACGCAAAACCGCCAGGGTTTTACGCGTCGTGGTCGAATCGAGCGACGGTACCGATGTCAACATCAACATTCCGCTCGGGCTTGCCAACATGGTTTTAAAACTAATTCCCAAAGAAGCCCAACGCGCCATGACCGAACAAGGCATTGATCCAGCCACCTTACAAGAACTGCTCAAATCCGAACTGCCAGACGGCGAGATCATTCGGGTCGAAGCCAACGACGGCACTGAAGTCAGAATTTCAATTGAGTAAAATGTGCTCAGGCACTCGAGGCATAAAAAGTTTCTCGAGCTTAGAAAACAGAGGAGAGCACATGATTTTTGACTTGCCAACCAACTTCCCAGGACTTGCCGAGACACCCCTTGTGACCAAACTCGAGTTTCCAGAATCGGGCGTCAACATCGAAGGACATTTCCGGCTCAACGAATTTGCGCTGCTGCCGCCAGACAACCTCGAGTTTTTGCGGCTGTACATCAAAGTGCGCGGCAACCTGAAAGAAGTTGAACGCATTCTGGGCTTAAGTTACCCAACGATTCGCTCCCGCTTTGAAGATTTACTTAAAGCCCTGGGTTACGAAGCCGAAGCCGATGAAGCCGAAGCTCGAGACGATGTCCTCAAAGCCCTAGAGCGCGGTGATATCGGACCCAACGAGGCGCTCGAAAGACTTAAAAACACCTAAAGAAATAAAATACGTCGGGCGATGTCCAGCATCGCCCGACGTTTTTTATGTGGCGTTCAATCAATAAATCAAAAAAATTTTGCAATTCTTTTTGAAACTCGGCATGTCTGAGCTTAACCTCAGCTTCTAGGTTGGCTCGAGCGTGAAAATGGCTCGCAAAATGCTCTAACGCTTCAGAAAACGCAAACAATTGCTCAACCTCGAGTTTGATACTCTCGGCATCGAGCGGTCTTAAATCGCGTTTGTTGTCCAATAAATCATCCAGTCTAGCCATCATGCCCGAGAGTGGTCGCAACCACTGAAAGACAGGGTCGCCTGTCACCAGTTGAAAATAGGCGAACGGACCGTTAATCGCTCCGTTTGTGGATTCATATTCTTTTTTAACGATTTCCAGCAAGGTTGAATGCGTGCTCCGCAATGCCTGAGCCAGATCGTTTAGTTTGATTCGTTGCGCCTGGTCGATAGGGTCTACCGGGCGGGTGTCTCGAGTAATGCTCACCCCCGTATTTTAGACCATTTCAATGCAATCATTTGTTTTTCTGTCACGTTCACGAAGATCAATCAACACATCAAAATTTAGGTGCGCTTAAAACCTTCGAGCAGCATCTTGCAAAATACATCGGCAATTTCACCCGCGTTCAAACGACCATTTGGGTTAAACCAGTGATACGCCCAGTTCGCGCTCGAGAGCGATAGAACACTGGCAAGTTTGGCATCCAAATCGGGACGAAATGACCCCTTCTTGATCCCTTCCTCAAGAATCTCGCGGTAAATTCGTTCGACAGCCTCACGCCGATCAGCAATCTCCTCGATTTTGGTGATCGGCAAGTGCTTCCACTCATGAAAAAATACCGTCGCCCAGTCCTTATTCTTCGAGATCACATTTAAATGCGCCTCGAGTGCCGCCCGCAACTTCTCGGGTGGCGCAAGTTTGCTGTCCCTGATCGGCTCAAGCGCCGCATCGAATTCATCGGCGGCACGGTTGACGATTTCCCAAAGCAATTCTTCTTTGCTCGAGATATGAGCGTACAAACTGCCACCTTGCACGCCCAAAGCTTTGGCGAGGTCACGCATACTGGTGGCATGGTAGCCCAACTGCGAGAAGAGCTTGCCCGCAGTGCGGTAAATTTGTTCTTTCCTGGAGACGGGTTGGGTCACGTTAAGAACAGTCTATCCGATGCTCGAGAGGTTTGGAAGTAAATACCAAACCAAGATTGATTGGCGCTGACTCGAGTTTGGGCATTACAGCGGTTTTCATATCCGTTGACGCGCTTCTTGACCCTTAAAGCAGCACCTGTCTTGACCATAAAATGCACCTCACGGGCATGGTCGCTGACGGGCTTGGGTCGCTTCTTGCTCGTAAGATAGCACCTGGCGGGCTACTCGCGCTTACGGGCTTGGGTCGCTGTCTGTTGCGACTCCCGTCGGTCGCCAATGTTTGACGCGAAGCGTCAAACATTGTGCAAGGTGCTGTAACCAACAATAAAGCGGGTTGGAATTTTCCAACCCGCTTCAGCACGTTATTTTGAGGCTTTGGTTATGGAATGTTTTCAAACAATTGGACTTCTGCGGTGATCACCGTTTGTTCCCAGTTCAGTGTCGCCACATTACTGATTGTTCCCGATGAGTACGTTGCAGGGATTGTAAATGTTTTGCTCGCCCCCGCAGCCAGATCGAAGGTTTCATCGAGGTCTGTACCAGTTAAGCCAGCCGGCAGTGGGTCAACCACGCGAACGCCCGTCGCAGTGCTGCCACCCGTGTTGTTTACTGTAATGGTAAATACAACGGCTTGTCCAGGATTGGGCGAAACAATGTCCACTTGCTTGGTCATGCTCAGTTTTGGTGGGTCAACCACAACCGCCTGCTTTTTTTGTCCAACAAACGTGTGCCAAACATCAATAGCGCAACCCGAGCAACGGCTTGGGCATTGACCGTTGTTGGTGATGGTCAAAGTGACCGTTTTGTACTTTGCACCTTGTGGCAACTCGAGCAATGCCGGACGCGCATCCTCACCAATGTCACCGCGCCAATATACGGTTTTGGTTTTGGTTGGATACACAGTTCTGGTTGACTTGTTCAGGTTGACCATTGCCGTGAAATTTTGCGTACCAATAATGTTGTTGGCATTGTTGGCTTCCTGCACGCAAACAAGCGGTGTACCATTCACCAGTGACCAACCCGTTAAGTCGTTAATCGACGTTCCATCGGCATTGGTAGCACTCACTTTGATGCTCGAGTTTAAATTGGTGTTGGCGTAAAAGCCCGCCATGCCAATCAGCGTGTTCTCGTCGGCGTAACCTTTGGCTAAGTGGCTAAAATCCAGGGTAACCGTGTAAGCCGATGCCGAGCCAGTCTGGCGAATTTTCGGGCAGAAACGCAAAGAATACGGATCGTTCAGGCTGTTGTAGCCCGCGAAACCGCCTTTGATGGCAGGATTTAGAACCGTTGATGTGGTGCTCAGGGTACTAAGGCTGCAAATCCCGATGTTGCTCGAGATGGAAACGCCAACGTTCCCTTGGTCAGCCAACGGCACGCTTCCGCTTAAGTGTCCACTGTACCAACTCTGTTTAACACTCCACCAAGTCACATCGGTTGGCGCAACGTTGGTACGTAAGGTCGGGCTCGGAACAATATAGCCAGTAAATGCCTGAAGTGGGTTTAGCACGCTAATACCATTGGGTTGCAATTCTGCCG
>JANMUC010000740.1:0-2141 GCA_031391225.1 Deinococcales bacterium | reverse complement strand
AGCGAGTGCAATGGCTTCGCATTTGAATTCGGCGGTGTAGGTTTTGTATTTGGACATTTTCTGCTTTCATGTCTCGGAACTTGATGTCCACTAAATCTTAGTCGTTTCAAACTGTTATTTCTGCTACTATTACAATCGACTTGAGGTAGACTCGAGATTGGGTTGGGCGAGGGTTTAAGGGAGAATTATGAATTTATTGGACATGGTCAAAGGTCAACTGAACGAAACGGTATTGGGTCAACTGGGCAAAGCTGTTAATTTGTCGCCAAGCGACGTTTCAAAAGCCATGAACGTGATAGTCCCGGCACAAGTCAGCGTCTTGGCTCAGCACGGCGCAACGCCTCAAGGCGCTCAAGGCTTACTTGGTATGCTCGGTCAATTTGCCAACTTGGGCAATTTTGGCAGCTTGCTTGGCATGGCTGGCGGGGCTGGCGGCTTACTTAAAATTGGCGAAACCGTTTTGCCTGCGCTCTTGGGAGGCAAACTTTCCGGGGTGCTCTCCGGGCTGGCATCGCACACTGGACTTGGACAAAACGCCATCGGTGGCTTAATGAGCATGGCTGGACCTTTGATCTTGGGTCAACTTGGTCATCACGTCAAAACCAGCGGCATGGATGCGGGCGGCTTGGGCGGTTTGCTCGGCGGTTTACAAGGCATCGTTGGACCTATGCTGCCAGCCGGACTCTCGAGCGCCCTGAATTTGGGTTCGGCGGCTGGAGTTCTTGGCGCGATTCCAAATATTGGCGGACTTGTTTCTGGTTTGATGGGCGGCGCAACCGGTGCCATTGGCAATCTGGCAACGGGTGCGGTTGGCAGTGTTGCCGCCTCGGCAGCCAAAGTCGGCGGAGCAGTGGCTGGCGCGGGCGCAGTCGCATCGGCAGTTGGGGGCGCAACCACCCAACGTGCGGCGGGTATTCCTTGGCTGCCAATCGTTGGGGCACTGGCAGTTGCTGGTTTGGGCTGGTTTTTCTTGGGTCGCGGTAACGGCAACACGTCAGCCGCAACCACGCCAACAACAGACTCGAGCACCACATCAACCAGCACCACCCCGACCACCACAACCTCGAGCGCCGCTACCTCGAGCAGCGATACGATGGCAGCCGCCTGCGCCGCCGCGTACTCACTCGGCGTGACAGACGGTGCCACCGTCACCGAGCCTTTCCAATTCGGTGGAACCGGCAAGGGCAAAGGCTACAACATCACGGTCTACCAAGCCGATGGTCGCAAAATTGGCACCAAAGACTTGCCAAACGACAAAGATTGCAAATGGGGTTACCTCAGCAAGCCAACCAAAGGCAGCATCAAATACGAAGTCCGCGAAATTGGCGGCACCGACATCGTTTCGACCGTCAACCTGACCGTCAAATAGTTAAACCTTCTTTCAAGAAAGGCAACTGGCTTAAAACCGGTTGCCTTTTGGTTGCAGCCAAGCTCGCGATCTAGAGCGTCAAAATTCGGTACACTCGAGGTATGAAAATACAATTTTTTGGTCATTCGTGCGTGATGTTCACCACGGCACTAGGCTCAATTTTAATTGACCCATTTTTGCAGGGTAATCCCGTCAACCGCGTCCCGCTCGAGGACATCAACCCCGACGTGGTGGTAATAACCCACGGTCACGGCGACCATTTTGGAAGTGCTGTGGAACTTGAGGTCAAGGGAGCGCAGTTGATCTCGAGCGTCGAAGTGATCGGTTACGCCAGCAAACACGGCGCAAAAAATGTGATCGGCATGAACATCGGCGGTACATTTCCTTCCAAAGTGGGCAAGGTTAAATTTACCCCCGCTTGGCATTCTTCGAGCCTGCCAGACGGTAGTTACGGCGGAATGCCGATGGGTGTAATCCTCGAGCTGGAGGGCAAAAAGATTTATCACTCGGGCGACACGGCGCTGTTTTCGGATATGAGCTTGATCGGCAAAGCGGGCATCGATCTGGCGTTTGTCTGTTGCGGCGATTTTTACACGATGGGGGTAGACGACGCGCTCGAGGCAGTCAAACTGATTCAACCAGGAGCCGTGGTTCCGATTCACCACAGTACCTTCGAAGTGATTGCCCAAGATGCTCGAGTGTTTTGCGACAAAGCCGAAGCATTTGGCATCAAAGGCTACCCGCTGAAACCTGGCGAAACCCTCGAGTTTTA
>JANMUC010000738.1:0-16198 GCA_031391225.1 Deinococcales bacterium | reverse complement strand
GTGGTTCCACCCCATCCCATTCCGAACTGGGTCGTTAAACGCGCGAACGCCGATGGTACTTCAGCCGCAGGGTTGTGGGAGAGTAGGACGATGCGGGGGGTTTATCTTCTACAGGTAAAACCCTCGAGAGTTAAAGGCAAGAAGCTCGAGAAACAAGACAATTAAAGTGCTAAGGTTAAGCTCGAGTTCAAGATGGTTTGACTCGAGATTCGTGTTAGAAAGACCAGAAGTAAGACAAGATGCGGGAGTAACTCAGCTGGTAGAGTGCCACCTTGCCAAGGTGGATGTCGAGAGTTCGAATCTCTTCTCCCGCTCCAAAAAGAACCCCCCAGTCAGAATTGATTGGGGGGTTTCTGATTTAACAAATACCCATTGACGGGAAATATGGAAACGACTTTGAGGGTATATTTCAGCTATTAGACTCATCGCTTTTTGGTAATTTAACTTCTACAAGGAATTTATACAGCAACTTCGATATAATCTAAATATGCAACCAGAGTTCGTAGAAGCAAAAAAAATTCCTTCGCTAGAATCCGAAGTGTGCTTCACCATTCAAGAATCTTTTTATTACGGTCCTGATCACTTTTCTGACATTTCAGATTATGAGAAATTAGTTGAGAAGCTGATCCCACCTAATATTCAGGTAGTAATTCCGTCAATGGTTAGAACTTCTGAGGCATTGGGGCATGAGCAAGAACTGGCGGCATATTACCAACAAGTCATTTGTATGGCACGTTTTCATAAATGTCAATTCAATTCCATACGGCAGTATTTTTGGATGCGCCTTTGGCTTTGGAACTCTGACCATGATGTTCATATTTCATTTCCATGGTACGACAGCTTCGCAGAGATCGACCAATTTCTGTCGGCACTGATCGAGGTTGGCTCTGGCTCTGTTTTTCACGATACGGATCAAGGCTGGGAAGTACAAGCTCATGCAATCGATGATAATGTTTACTTGTTGCAGTGCGATCCAGACTCAGAGGAGACCCTTGTGGCGATTTGTGTTCCGAGAGATGAGCTAGTAGCCCAAGTAACGGTTCTGAGAGAGCGTGCCAAATTCTTAGTTTCAAAACTTTCCAGCATACTTGGTGCAGATGTCTGGACTTCATATGTTGAGACTGAACCCGATTTCAAAGTCGCAGGTGAGTGATAACAGCTTTGGTGAGACCTTGCACCACTTCACGCTTCAATAATTCTGGTGGCAACATATGAAAAAAAGACTCGAGAAAATGCGGGTCGTTCTCGGCTGTTAGAATCGTTTTTGCATGAAAGTGTTGCTCGAGTGTGGCGTCAAAACCCAACTTCTCGAGATTACGCTGGAATGCTTTTTGTATTCCCGTTCAGGTCACTGACGGCTTTCTCGAATTGCTTTTTGGTCAGCAGTTTCGTGTCATCATCTCGGAAGTACACTTCGCCCCACAAGGTAGGGTCTAGTACAAAATCGGTTGCGCCAGGGCGTAGCACGTGTATGTACAAGCTGCCTTCTTTGTCGTATTGGAAGGCGGCAGCGCTTTTACCAACTTGGTAGTATTTGGTTCGTTTGCGTTTCATCAGCGTACCTCCTTTGCCAGTACCTCTTGCCAGACTTCAAGATACAACGCCATTGCCATTTCTTGAAGCCCAAGCATCACTTTTTCTTCGCTGTTCGTCAGTTTGGTGGCTTGTACCGCTTTGGCTTGCAAGGATCGCACAATTTCAAAGATGCGGTGTTCAATGGCATCGAGTTCGTCAAAGGCGGTCAGAACGATTTTCAGTTCGGCGTAATGGGTTTGCGTTATGGCAACAATAAATTGCAAGTCGGCATAACCACTGCTGCGAGGTTGCAAGAATCGGTCTTTGAAGGATTTTACGGTAAAAAATTGGGGAACTCGAGAAGCCAATTCGTAAGCTTGCTCGAGGGTCGTCACAATCAGTTTCGCGCCAAGCATGTCTACTGGGACGACACCGTTAATCATTTTCTCGAGGATACGTTCGGCGCTTTTAATGCCAGTGTTTGGGCGGCATTGTCCTTGCACACTAAGTTCGGAGGCGACCCGTTGAATATCGAAGCGAAAAGAAGGCTCGAGTTGCTTTGCGTCAGCATAGGCTTGGGCGACAAGGGTTGGTTGAGTGATTTCAGTGGGGAATTTGAGTAAAGGTTGACGTGTTGTTTGGAATCTCTTTTTGATTTGGGTGCGAAGTGCTTTTTGAGTGGTCATGTGTTTTCTGGTATCAGCATACCGTATTTGCGGGTCATTAATTCTGGTGGCAATAGATGAAAGAATGACTTGAGAAAACGTGGGTCATTCTCGGCTGCCAGAAAGGAAAAAACATGCCAATTATTACCTTAAACGCCCATTTTGACGGTCAACAAATCACCCTGGACGAACCTTTCGAGATTCCATCCAATGCCAAATTGCTGGTCACGGTCTTGGAAACACCTGATCTCGAGCGAGACGAGTGGACAGGATTTTCTTTGCGTAATTTGGCTCGAGCTTATTTGGACGATGAACCAGAATATCCTGTGTCTGCGCTGAAAGAAGTCAACCCACAGTATGCGCGAAGCTGAAATTGTTCTTGTGCCATTGCCTCAAGCGGATGGTCAAATCAAGAATCGTCCAGCGTTGTTTGTGGCGTTCCATGTTCTCGAGCTTTTACTTTTACTCAATTTTGCTACAATGCCACCATGAACCAAACCTACACTGCCATCATCAAACAAGACGCGAATTGGTGGATTGGCTGGATTGAAGAAGTGCCTGGTGTCAACTGCCAAGAAGATTCTCGAGAGGCACTGCTGGTTTCGTTAAAAGAAACGCTTGTGGAAGCGCTCGAGTTTAACCGCAGTGAGGCAATTGAGGCGGCAGGCAAAGGTTTTGAAGAATTGTCTATTGCCGTATGAAGCGTCGTGATTTGCTGACGCATCTCACGGTGAATGGTTGTGTGTTGCTCCGCGAGGGTGGCAATCATTCCTGGTGGGTGAACGTCGTCACAAACCAGCGAAGTGCCGTTCCGAGGCACAATGAAATCAGCGATTATCTTGCGATTAAAATTTGTCGTGACCTGGGCATTTCAGAACCCAGCAAATTCTAAAATTTATTGTGTGTACGTCCTCGAGTGACCGAATTTGGTGTCGCACAACTTCACGGGTCGTAATTCTGGTGGCAACACATGAAAGAAAAACTCGAGGAAGTGCGGGTCGTTTTCGGTTGCCAGAATCGCTTCGGCATAAATGCGTTGCTCGAGTGACCATCAATCTACTTGGCAAAAACCTGAATTCGGACTATAATTCTAGTCATGGCAAAGCTGCCACCTTTTGAAATCGTCTTCATCGAACAAGTGTATGAACATCTCGAGCACATTGACGGCAAAGACTTCAAACTGATTCAAGAAATCATTCTCGAGCAACTGAGTTTTACCCCGACACACATCACACGCAACCGAAAACCGCTCGAGCCTCCCGCGCCGCTCGAGTCCACTTGGGAAATTCGTTTTGGAATTCAGAACATGCTGCGCGTGTTTTACGATGTTGACCTCGAGTTACGGGTTGTGACCATTTTGGGTATTGGAATCAAAATTGGCAATCGTTTGTTTATCGCGGGTCAGGAGTACGAATTATGAAAATCATTTCTGTGGCGGATGCAAAAGCCAAACTCAGTCAGTATTTGGATGAGGCTGCCTTAACGGGTCCTGTGGTGATAACGCGCAATGGTAAAACGGCTGGGGTTCTGATTGCACCCAGTAATGATGATGATCTCGAGCGATTGTTGTTGGCGCACTCACCGAAGTTTCAGGCGATGCTCGTGCAGGGTCGTGCTCAAGCCAAAGTGGGTAAAACTGTGCCGTTTGATGCGTTTTGGCAGGAAGCTGAACGTCGTCAAACTAAGAACCTGTAAATCAAAACCTTGATTGGGTTTTTAAGAATCCTTAGCAGATTTCAAAATCTCGAGTTCATGATAAAGTATACTTGCAAGTATACTTGACATTTTATAGTTTGGCGATTTAGGCTGTGACCAGGAGCGTATACGATGCCGCAAATTTCTTTGTACATTGACGAAAAAACCCTGGAAAAAGTAGAAAGTGCCGCCAAACGACAGCACCTCTCGATTTCCAAATGGGTTGCAGAACAAATACGGGCAAAAGTAGACCCAATTTATCCTGTTGACTTTGAGGATTTGTTTGGTTCAATCCATGATGATTCTTTTGTCGCGCCGTCAAAACTCAATTTCAACCAAGATGCTGACAGGTTGCAATTCTGATGTATTTTTTGGATACGAATACTTGTATTTATTTCCTGAATGGGCAATCGGAACGCATCAAAAACAAGATTCTTTCGACCCCACCAATCGAAATTAAAATCCCCGTTATCGTCAAAGCCGAATTGCTGTTGGGCGCTTTTAAGAGTGCTAAAAGAGACGGTAACACAGCAAAGTTAGAAGCATTTTTGCAACCATTTGAAGTGGTCGGATTTTCAGATCAAATGTTGTACACGTATGCAGATATTCGTTCTAAAGCAGAAAAGGCGGGAAAGCCTGTTGGTCCAAACGATTTATTGGTTGCTGCGATTGTTATTTTGAGCCAAGGCATTCTGATTACCAACAACATTACCGAGTTTGAACATATTGATGGTTTGGTGGCTGAGAATTGGTTTTGATGCCGTTTCAATCAAGACTCGAGCTTAAATCGGGCGTTGAACCACCACTTGCGTCAAAATCGAATCCCTCGGTGTCTCGAGCATCATTTTGATTGTGCCAGCCAGGGTTTCGGGTTGAATGTATTTTTCAGGTTCGTATGCCAGATTTTCTTGGCTGCGAACTTTTTCTTGCATCTTCGTGGCGGTGCGTCCTGGGTAAACGGTCATGACGCGAATGCTGTTTTGGGTTTCTTCGGCGGTCAGGGCATCGGCAAAAGCCCGCAGCGCAAATTTTGAGGCGGCATACGCGCCCCAGCCAGCGTTGGCGGTCAGTCCTGCGCCAGAGTTCACGAACAACACTTGCCCACTAGCTCCACGTAAACGATTTAAGCAAACTCGAGTTAATTCGACACAGGCGAGCAAGTTCACGTCTAAAATCTCGCGCCAAACCTCGAGTGATGTGTCTTCAACCGTGCCAAGTTCTCCGACGCCAGCGTTGTGAATCAAATTGTCAATTCTTGGAAAACCCTCGAGAGCCTCAGCAAAAGATTCGGGCTTTTGAAGCTCGAGGATCAAAGGTTTGGAATTGGGGATACTCGAGCACAGCGCCTCGAGTTTTTCAGGGTTGCGTCCAGTCAAAATCAAATCGTGACCTGTTAAAGCCAGCGCCAGGGCTGTGCCAATGCCGCCAGTTGCGCCTGTAATGACCGTGACGGGCTTAGTGGGCGTACAAACCTCCATCAATCGCTATCGTCTGTCCGTTGATGTATCCTGCCTCTTCAGACGCCAAAAATGCCACCAGCGCCGCGACCTCTTCGGGCGCTCCAAAACGCCCTGCCGGAATATTTTCGAGGTACTTGGCTTGGACGTTTTCGGGCAGTTTGTCGGTCATGTCGCTGGCGATAAACCCTGGAGCGACAGCGTTACAAGTAATGTTTTTACCCGCGTATTCTTTGGCAATCGCTTTGGTCAAACCAATCAAGCCCGCTTTGGCACTGATGTAATTGGCTTGCCCTGGGTTGCCCATCAAACCCACGACGCTCGAGATGTTGACAATCCGACCATATTTGGCGCTCATCATCGAACGCAGCGCGGTGCGAATCAAAGCGAATGGGGCAGACAAATTGGTTTCGATCACAGCATCCCAATCTTCGTCTTTCATACGCAGCACCAGACCGTCACGGGTGATGCCAGCGTTATTCACCAGCACCTCGAGTCCACCAAGTTTTTCGATGGCTTGGGTAATCACGGCTTTTCCGCCTTCGATGCTCGAGAGATCACCTTGCACCAGCACGGCTTGACCGCCGCTAGACGTAATTTCGGAAGCGACAGCTTGGGCTTCGGCTTCACTTTTGCCGTAATGGACGGCAACAAAAAAACCGCGCCTTCCTAACTCGAGGGCGATGGAGCGACCTAAACCTCGAGATGCGCCTGTGACGAGTGTTTTACGGGATGTTGTCATGAGGCATAGTTTACCGTTTTATGCTCATCTGAAACGGGTATAAATAAGTTATACTTTTTCGATGAAAACGGCAATCAGCATTCCAACACCAACTTTTCAAGCGGCTGAAAAATACGCCGCTCAAAACAAATTAAGCCGTTCGGAATTGTACAGTAAAGCCTTAAAAGAATACCTCGAGCGTCATGAACCTGCGGGGATCACCGCTCAGATCAATGCGTTGTGCGAAGAAATAGATACCGCTCCAGATTCTTTTTTGCAGCACCTCAGTGCTCGAGTTTTAAATTCGCAACCCGCAGATGATTGGTCATGAAACGTAGCGAAATTTGGTGGGCAAGTCTGCCCGAACCACTCGGCAGCGAACCTGGCGGACGACGACCCGTGCTGATCGTTTCAAGCAACGAGTACAACCAAAGTGCCATCAAAACCGTGACCGTGGTGGTCATCACCACCAACCTCAAACTGGCAAATATGCCAGGCAATGTTTTTGTCAGCCGTGACGAAAGTGGTTTACCTCGAGATGCGGTGGTGAACATCACACAAATCACAAGTACCGATAAATCATTTTTGAGCGAATGTGTTGGAATTTTGCACGTAGATGCTTTTGAACTTGTATTGCACGGTTTACAACTTCTAATACCGCGCTAAACTTTCAATGTGCCAGAACGTATTTCTCGAGATCGTCTGGACTACCAATGTTGAAGGTTTTCGCTTCGGGCAAAATGCGTTTAATCATACCCGTCAGCGCCGTGCCAGCCCCAAATTCAATAAATTCATCTGCGCCCAAACTCTCGAGTCGCAAAATGCTTTCCACCCAACGCACGCTGCTGGTGACTTGTTTGGACAATAATTCTGGTAAATCCTGCGGATTTTGATTCTCGAGCGCGGTGACGTTCGCCACGACTGGAAAGTTGAACGGGTAAAAATCGGTGACGGCTAAATCCTTGTCGAGTCGTTCGCGGGCGGGTTGCATCAAACTCGAGTGAAATGGTGCAGACACTTGAAGTGGGATGACTCGAGCACCTTTGGCTTTTAACGCTTCATTCGCGGTTGCAACACCCGCTGTCGTGCCAGAAATCACGGTTTGTTCGGGCGTGTTGAGGTTGGCGACTTCCACGCCTTCAATATTGTTCACGACTTCACGAATGACCTCGAGACTGATTTTCAGAACGGCTGACATTGCGCCCTCGCCCACGGGAACAGCCGCTTGCATGTAATGCCCACGGGCGCGAACCAAGCGTAGTGCATCATCAAACTCGAGCGCTTTGGTCGCAACCAATGCCGAGAATTCACCAAGGCTGTGACCCGCCGCGAAACTCGGTCTGTAATCGGTTCTGGCACGCCAAGCGCGGTAACAGGCGATGCTCGAGGCGACAAGGGCGGGTTGGGCGTTCTCGGTGAGTTTGAGACTTTCTTCAGGACCTTCAAACATCAAACTCTCGAGTCCTGGAAGCACCGCAAAGGCACGCTCTAAAGTGGCACGGGCGGAATCATTGTTTTCAAAGAAGTCTTTGGTCATGCCGACGCTTTGCGAACCTTGACCTGGAAAAAGTGCAGCAATGGTTGCCATAATCACAGTTTACCCGAAAGGTTGAAAGTGGTGCGATCAACTCGAGGAATCTGCTGGCTCGAGGTTCTCGTCTTCGTTCATAGCGTCAATAATCCGCTTTGCCAAAGCCTGAAGTTCATGATCGTTTTCGACCCCTGGGGCTTGATGAATTTTCCATTGCACGCCCGTTCCCGTGTGTGCTTCGGGAGGGGAGAGCAAACCGCGACGGTGCAGTGTGTGAATCAAATCATCGCTGATGCTTGCTCCAATGGCAGTCTCAGTTTCGCTTTTGGCGGTACGCCAAGTTTTTGTGCCGTCCAGACGACTTAAAAGTTCAAAAATCCAACTTGGCGCGTCCACCAAGTCATAACCAGACCAAGCCGTGAGTGCA
Source organism: Deinococcales bacterium (assembly GCA_031391225.1). Lineage (GTDB taxonomy): Bacteria > Deinococcota > Deinococci > Deinococcales > JAAFIG01 > JANXTZ01. The sequence goes on along the minus strand of JANMUC010000738.1, from coordinate 8,187 downwards.
ACTCCGTCAGGTTCGACAAACCAATCTGCAACAGACGGCGCAACCACTTCAGGCAAAGTCTCATCTCGCACGTTCACGGCTCGAGTAACCTCTGCAATCAAAAGCTCGAGTTTTGGGGATCGCAGGGATTTCAGGGTGTCAGTATCCAAAGCATCAACTCGTTCGGCACAAGCGATGTACCACTGCACCCAAGTTTCAACACTGGCATCTCGAGCAGGAGCATCTGAAGTCGTCACGGTTTTAGCGATTTCTGATTCCACCTCGAGCAGCAACCACCGCAAGGCAGTCCAAGCCCCGTGACCTCGAGCGCCATCAACACTTTTGCAATGCCAAGTACGGCACACGCCGTTGCGGTCAGCGTAAATGCTGCAATTGTGAATTCCAGAAACCCAGTACGGGCAGGTCAATTCTTCAACATTGCCAAAAGAGGCTTTGCCCAATTCTTGATAACGTGCCTCGAGTTCTGGCGGTCTGACAATTCCAGTCGCGTACCGTGTTTCAGGATGCTCGAGTCGCGCCCGAATTTTTTGTGCGCCAACACCGCCGCGCCTTAAAGCCCGACCTGCGAGAAAGTTGGGTAAATCTGGATGGTACGTGCAACACCGCGATTCGGCTTTGAACACCAACCGATGATCGGGCAGAATTTGCTCTGCTCGAGGTTTCATGGCGCAGTCAGAACACGTGGCGAAACTTTCACCGCCAAAATGCCAAGCTTCAAGCTCTGGCACGATGCTCGAGAATCCTGATCCAAGTTGCTCGGAAAATTCACTCATGGCGCTACGGAAAATTGAGTTGAAGTGTTCACCAAAAAATAATACATCCCGTTCAAACTCGAGCCTCAAATAGTGCCATGAAAGTTGTGTTACTTGAGATTTATCGTTTTCCTAAAAATCTCAGGGCGAATTTATCATCTGGGCTGGGTGTCGGCGTGGAAATAATTTTGAGCTTGTAATTCGGATCAGCCTGGAGTTTTGCATGACGAATGATTGCCGCCACGCTGACCATGATGATCGCCTCAGCCATCCCCGCGCCCAGGCAGGTGTGAGAACCAACCCCAAACGGCACGTACACGCCAGGGCGACGGTGCTCGGCTCGAGGTGGTGCGAAGCGTTCAATGTCAAAACTGTGCGGGTTGGCGTAATGCTCGGGCAGAAAATGCGGCACTGTCGTTCCAATCAGAACGCTCGTGCCTTCCAAAATAGTGTAGCCACCGAATTCAAACGTTTTGGAGACGGTACGCGTCAACGCTGGCGCGATTGGGTACAAACGCAAAGTCTCGAGAATCACACGGTGCAGCACATCCATGCCGCGTACGCTCTCGGCGGTCAGTTCACCTTTTGAAAACGCAGTGTCCACCTCAGCTTTGACCTGCTCGAGCACCTGTGGGTGTTGATGCAAGGTGTACAACACAAAACTGAGGGCGTTGGCAGCGGTGTCCAAACCCGCAATGTAAGGTCCCATCGCGGCAAACAATAAGTCCTCTTCAGGAATAAATTTTGGATCATCTTGCTGCGCTTGAATCAAATCATCAATCAAATCTGGCGCTCGAGTTCCTGCGGGCGTATCACGGTGGGCTTGCACCATTTCACGGACAAAATTGACAATACGCGCTTTGGAACGTTGGTATTTTGGATCAAGCAAAATGATTTTCGGGTATTGCTTGGTGACGTATACGAACAACATCGTGCGCACCATTTTCAGTAAATCGGGAATGTATTCTCGAGGTGAGGTGTTGGTGGTCAACTGCCCCAATTGCTCGGTCACAATGCGTTTCATGGCAGCCGTGACCGGCACGGGTTGCCCTGCTTGCCAAGTATCAACTTCGGTGCGCACAATCTCGAGAATATCGTTGTAACGCCCATCGACAGCCGAACGGGCGTAAGCGCGTTTCTGAATTTTTCGCATTTGCGCGTGATCCGCCCCGTCAAGGCTAATCATTGATCGTTTCGCGCCAAATTCTGCCTCTTGCGGATGCCAAACTTCCCAAGACCGAAAATGATTCATTCCCTCTTTGGTGACAAATTGGTTCGCTTGTGCGCCAGCGATCACTGTTAAACGCTGGGTTGCAGCTTGAATTCGAAAGACTGCACCGTGTTTGAGGTATTGCTGGGTTAAAAACCCGATTGGGTTTGCCAGCATGGCTCGAGCACTGCCCAAAATGAATTCACCGTCTGCCAGAGGAGGAAGCGAAGATTTACGGTTTGAAACGGTTGTGGTCATGACACGCCTCACTTCTGAAACTCAATAACGTTGATGGGCATTGTACTGTCCAATTGACATAAACAAAAACCCTCTCGCTTAAGCATTCAAAACAGGAAACATTTCGATTTCTCGAGAAAGCAATAAAACCCCCTTCTCCCGATGTTGGGAGAAGCGACCCTGCCCGCAAGGTGCACGTTCAGGGTCAAGAAGGGTTGGGGATGAGGGTAGACAGCCCAATTGCTGATTTAGAATTCCGTTAAAACTTCTTCTCGTACCAACGCACCACACCCGAAGCCCAAGTCAACCCCGCACCAAAGGTCACGAGCAGCAAATCGTCGCCGTCTTTGATTCGGTTAGTGTCGAGTGCTTCTTGCATGGCAATGCCAATGCTGGCGGTGCTGGTGTTGCCGTAGCGTTCAACGTTGCTCATGACTTTCTCGAGCGGTAACTTCAAGTATGCCCTGGCAGCGTCAATGATGCGGTAATTGGCTTGATGCGGAATAAAAAGCGCAATTTCCTCGAGTTGCATGTCAGCTTTCTCGAGGGCTTGGATGGTGGCGGATTCCATGATGCGCACGGCAAATTTGAAGACTTCGCGTCCGTTCATGTAGAGTTTATCCTGAATCATTGTGCCGTCTGGTAGGTGTGGTGCGACGCATTTCATGTACAAATGCTTGCCGCCCAAACCGTCTGATCCGAGCACAAAGCTTTTAAAGCCGTAACCTTCGGGGACTTCTTCGACAATCGCGGCACAAGCCCCGTCTCCGAATAAAACGCAGGTGGTGCGGTCAGTCCAATCCACGACTTTGGACAGCACTTCAGAGCCGATGGTCAGGACTTTTTTGCAGACACCAGACTTCACATAAGCGTGGGCTGCCGACAGCGCATAAATCCAGCCTGGGCAAGCCGCCAAGAGGTCAAACGCTCCCGCTTTCAAACCAAAATGGCTTTGCACCAATGCGGCGGTGCTGGGAAACAAGGCATCAGGCGTGTTGGTGGCAACAATCACCAAGTCCACACCCTCAAGCACACCCGACCCGTAGTTTTGTACAAGATTGTCCACAGCCCGAAAGGCGAGCGTGGATACAAATTCGTCGTCTTCGCTGATGCGACGTTCTTTGATACCTGTGCGGCTGACCACCCACTCGTCGTTGGTGTCCACAATTTTAGCAAGGTCGTGATTGGTCACGACCTTGCTGGGAACGTACGTTCCGAGTGCCGTCAACCCTACCGCGTTAGGTAAGGAAGAGGGTTTCATGGTTTAGGCTTGGGCTTCGATTTTGAGCACGGCGCGACCATCGTAAAAACCGCACGATGGGCAAACTTGGTGCTGGAGTCGTTTGTTACCGCAGTTTTTGCAGTCCACAAGGTTTGGCACGACCAGCGCGTGGTGTGAACGGCGCATGTCACGTTTGGATTTCGAGGTCTTCTTTTTGGGTACTGGATGCTTAGCCATTTCGGTCTTCCTTCCGTAGCGCTGCTTTGGGCGTGCCAGAGCAGTTACTCGTGCTTCATTGAAAATCCGCGAGGCATACTCGCGGCAGCCGTGAGAGTATAGCAGAAGAATGCCCGAAACGAAAGACCCGAATCACACTTTCAAAAACTTGAGCGTTTGATTACTCGAGAGGATGACGGCTCCAGTCTTTATAGAGCAAATACTCGCTTTTGCTTGTGCCAAGCGCTCCGAACCATTGTGGGCAGTACGGAGCCATGTAGATAATGTCGTTCTTTTGCACGGGATACCAGTTTTCGTTTAATTTATAAATTCCGCCACCTTGGAGCATCAAAAGCCCGTGTTCCATGACGTGCGTTTCGACCAAATGCAGACTCGCACCAGGGTCGAAGGTCATGGTGGTGACCATAAAATCACAGCTTGGATGTTCTGGAATTAGAATTCTGCATTGAAGCGCGGGATCGTTGTTGATCGGAACAGATTTGACGGTCCTCGAGTCAGCCACGATTAATTCTGGTGCGGGTACGTCTGGTAAATCCAAGTACGGTTTTTCAAACACGCAAACTCGAGCTGGCTTTTGACTGATAATGCTGTGTTTGGTGTTTGCTGGAATAAACGCGTAATGCAGCCCTTTTAACACATGTTTTTTCTTGCCAACCGTCAGCGTCACCTCACCCTCAAGTACGAACACAAACCTCGAGCAAAACTCGAACGCTGGTCCAAAACTCGAGTTCGCACTGGTCTCGACGGTGTACTGGGTGAAGGCTGCACCCATGGCAGGGGAGATGTGAACGATGCAGGTCGCGTTGACAAAACCTGGCAGTGCGGCGCGAATAAAACTGTCTGGCGTTAACAGGGCGTGATCTGGTTTAACCGAAGTGCGTGTGAATCCCAAATGCTGCATGAAACCTCCTCATGACAACAAATGTCTCTCGAGAAACCTTGTGGGGCACGACTCGAGTGCATATTGTTGACGAATACCGAATACCGTGCTATTCTATATCTATCAGCGCCCAAGAGGGCGCGTTTTTTATTACCTGGAATTGCTCGAGAAACCATTAAAAACTCGAGATGTCGTTTTGAAGCACATCTCGAGCAGCAAGTTTAAAATGTTTTTAAACGCTCACGGCGTACAAGTCTGTTCCGCGTAACTCGAGTTTTATGCTGGCAAGAGGCTTATTGGCGGGACCGTTGACCACCGCGCCAGTTTGCGCCTGAAAAACCGAACCGTGACAACCACAGCCCATATTGCCCGCGCCGTCGGGTAAATTGATGGTGCAACCCAAATGCGTGCAAATTCGGCTTAAAGCCACAAACGTCAAACCGCTTGCTTGCGCTGTTGCCGTCCGAACCGCAATGGCTGGCGAACCACCGAAGTCAAACTCGAGGCTCGAGCCAACTTTTGGGAAATCACTGGTTTTGCCGACCCTTACGCCACCTTGGGCGGCAACGTTTCTCGAGCCTTCTTGAGCGCTCGGGGCGCAACCCACAAAAGCGCTGGCTCCTGCAAGGCTGACGGTGCTGATTCCAATGGTTTTTAAGGCTTCACGGCGTTTCATACTGACCCCCAAGTTGATTCTTTAAAACCATAGTGCATGATCGTCATGAGATTTGTAGGTTACGGTAAGGTATGAGTTCGTATTTTGTGACCAAACAACTCGAGGATGGTTCAATCACCAAACCTGGAGTTCGTGGATTTCCGTATCTTGATTCTGCCCAAGCACTGCTGCTCGAGACTTTGGGGCAACTGGAGGTGGCGGGTTCGGTGCTGGATTTGACCGCTCGAGGTGGTGCGTTGGCGCTCGAGTTTCACAATCAAGGTTTGGAGGTTGCAGCGCTCGAGATTTCCCGAGCGGCAATCACAGCGCTATCGCTGACGGCAGAAAAATCTAGTTTTAAGATTCTCAAGCCTGAAGAAGTCTTTGACCTCGAGACACAATTTGATTTGGTCTGCCTGATTCTGCCAGCAGACCGTGGCAATGCGTTGGTTCGCTTCTGGCTTGAGCGTGCGTTTGCCTTTACCAAACCTGGCGGGCGGTTAACTGTGGCTGGGGATAAGGACAAAGGTTTCGAGCGCTACTTTAAAGAAGCCAAACGCTTTTTTGGGAGTGCAGAGATTCTCGAGCGCAGCAAAGGCTTGCGGGTTGGTTTGCTCGAGAAAACCCTGACCGAAGCGCCAATTCAACCCGAATCAGAACGATTCACTATCGAAGCCAGAGGTTTGAAACTCGAGTGCGAGGCGTTACCTGGGGTGTTTGCCAGTGGCAAACTCGATGCGGCTTCAAAAGTCTTGCTCGAGCATTTGCCAAATACCAGCGGTAAACGAGTGCTCGACATTGGCGCAGGGTACGGCGCTCTGGGTGCAATGCTGGCACTCGAGGGGGCGAACGTCACGATGCTCGAGGATGATTGGTTTAGCGTGCAAAGCATAGAACGCACCCTGAAACTCAATGACTTGAACGCTCGAGTCTTGCATTCGGATGTGGACTCGAGCCTCGAAAAAGACGCGAAATTTGATTTGATCGTCATGAACCCACCGTTTCATGTTGGCAAAGACGTGATTTTGGATGTGGCGCTCGAGTTTATTGAAGCTGCAAAACGGCATTTGGCAACTCACGGTGAAGTTTGGTTGGTCGCCAATCATTTCCTGCCCTACGAAACAGCCCTCGCCAACCTTGGACGCGTTCGTGAAGTGGCTCAAGATCGCGGCTTTAAAGTGCTGGCGGTACAGTCCTGAAACTCGATTTTTCTCGAGAAGCCTCAATTTTTCACCAAGTACACGGATTTTTGCTCGATTCCAGCTTTAAGTATGTTAAAGTCTGGGTTGGAGGACTTATGGCAGACGTTTTTACCCAAGTCAAAGAAGTGATCGTTGAAAAATTAAGCTGTGATGCAGACAAAGTAGTTCTGGAAGCATCATTCGTGGACGACCTTGGCGCTGATAGTCTCGAGACTGTAGAACTTATTATGGGCTTGGAAGACAAATTCGGTTTAACCATCGCAGACGAAGACGCTGAAAAAATTCGTACCGTCAAAGACGCAGTGGATTTTATCGGCTCTAAGCAAGGTTAAGAGCACCTTTTCGAGCGCTGAAAAGCTGTTGGACGTTCTCGTTCGGCAACCGATTCGGCGCTCGAGCATTGATGAGGTTATTTATGGGTCATCGTGTGGTCATTACAGGGCTTGGACCTGTGACACCAATTGCAATAGGCGCAGCAGCATTTCATGCGGCACAACTGGCTGGTAAAAGCGGTGTGGGCATGATTCAAAAATTTGACACCAGCAAATTAAAATGTCGTTTTGCTGCCGAAGTGGACATTGATTTTACCGATTACGGTTTGGAAATTCGGGAATTAAAACGCCTGGATCGTTACGTGCAATTTACGCTCGTCGCCGCCGAACTCGCCCGTCTTGACTCTGGACTCAGCCTCGAGGAATTACAGGGCGATCAGGTCGGAACACTAATCGGCACGGGTATTGGCGGTATGGAAACCTTCGAGAATCAAACCAGGGTCATGATCGAACGCGGCGCAGACCGACTCAGCCCGTTCTTTATTCCCATGATGATTGCCAACATGGCAACTGGTCATGTCGCCATGCGTTACGGCTCGACGGGCGTCTCGAGCAGCGTTGTGACGGCTTGCAGCACCAGCACCGTGGCACTCCACGACGCGTATCACTTCTTAAACCGTGGTGACTGCGAGGTCATGATTGCGGGCGGCTCTGAAGCCAGTGTCACACCGCTTTCGATTGGGGCGTTCGGCAACATGGGCGCACTCAGCACCCGCAACGACAGCCCCGAAACCGCCTCTCGACCCTTCAGCGCCAGCCGTGACGGTTTCGTGATGGGTGAAGGCGCGGGCATCTTGATTCTCGAGACGCTCGAGCACGCCCAAAAACGCGGGGCGAAAATTTACGCCGAATTGCTCGGCGCGGGACTTGCAGCCGACGCTTATCACATCACCGCCCCAGCACCAGAGGGACGGGGTTACACCAACGCCATCAAACGGGCGTTAAAGAATTCAAAAGTCAATGCCGAACAAATTGGTTACGCCAACCTGCACGGCACAAGCACCCCAATGAACGACCTTGCCGAAACCCAAGGCATGAAAGCCGTCTTTGGAGAGCAAATCAAGAATCTGGCAACCTCGAGTACCAAAAGCATGACGGGGCATTTGCTCGGTGCGGCTGGTGCAATCGAAGCGATTGCCACGGTTCAGGCGCTCGATACTGGAATTTTGCCGCCAACCATCAATTACGTTGATGCCGACCCAGAATGCGACCTTGATTACACGCCAAACACACCACGCGAGCTTCAAGTTGAGTACGCAATTTCCAACTCGAATGCATTTGGTGGACAGAACGCTTGCGCGGTCTTTAAACGCTGGAGCGAGTAAAGTTTTAAAGATTTTAAGGCTCGAGATGGAGGGTGCATCTCGAGCTTTTATTTTAATTCTGGTTTGAACACGTTGTCCCGTCGTCTGGCAGACCAACACTTAGAGGCGAACGTGGTGGAGTGGATGACATGATTG
>JANMUC010000735.1:0-4204 GCA_031391225.1 Deinococcales bacterium | reverse complement strand
CTGGCACTTGGGGTTGGGCATCAAATCGATTTTTTCACGGGCAACTCGAGGATGCTGCGTGACCGCCCAGGGCAAGCGATTGCCGCCTGGTCTGAAGACGATCCGAATTACTCGAACGTTCTTGGGATGCTGGCGTTTGGACTCGAGGAATGCCATCAGCATGACCGAGCGCTCGAGGTTGGTTTGGAGGCGGTAGCACGCAACCCCAAAGATGTTTGGGCGCTTCACGCGGTGGGGCATACGTTTGAAGAGACGGGGCGTTTTGAGGATGGAATGGGCTATTACGACGCTCGAGCGGACGATTGGGCGAGCGATAATTATTTCTTAATTCACAACTGGTGGCATTACGCCCTGTTTGCGCTCGAGGCGGGCAATATTGCGCGGGTACACGAGATTTTTGACACGGCACTTTTCACATCGGCGGGCAGCGACTTGGCATTGGAATTGCTTGACGCCACTGCGCTTTTATGGCGTTTAAAACTCGAGGGTCACAGTGAACTAAAACGCTTTAAAGCGGTGGCAAGTCGCTGGCTGCACAAGACCGAACCCGCGTTTTACGCCTTCAACGACATGCACATGACGATGTCATTCGTCGGTGCGGGTCTTGAACTCGAGGCGCAAAATCTGATTGAAAGCCGTGAGCAATGGCTTAAAAGCAATCCAAATCCGCGTATGAACAACGTTGCCATGACCCGCGAAATCGGGTTGCCCATCTGCAAAGCCATCCTCGAGTTTGGACGCGGGAATTATGCAGGCGTGATCGAGCATTTGTTCCCAATCCGGCGGCGCATTCACGAATTTGGGGGTTCGCACGCGCAACGCGACGCGGTCTTAAAAACCCTGATCGAAGCCGCACTGCGCGGCGAGCGTTATGATTTGGCGAGGGCGATCTTGAGTGAACGCATCAGCGTGCGACCACGAAGCCCGTACAACTGGCTCAAACATGCCGCCGCGCTCGAGGGACTGGGCGAAGTCACCAAAGCGGCGCTGGCTCGAGCGACGGCAGAAAAGCGCTTAAACTTGTTTTAAGCGCTTTTTATTAGGCTCGAGTTGTAGCTGTAGGGTGCGCCCCACGCACCAACGCTTGAAACACGGTGCGCAAGGCGCACCCTACGAGTGCTTTTAACTTACTGTGCTAGGAGTCTCGAGTTTTGTTTTAGCGCTTAACTGGGGTGGTCAAAATTCCACTGCGTTTGTCATCGGTGGTCACCAAGTACGGCAGATTGGTTTGCCAGTATTTACCAGCCGTGTCAAACCAGTACACGTACTCGCCACCGTTGGAATCACCTTTTTCAGCTCGAGTGACCTTGCCATTGAGTTCGCCCCTGAAAAGTTCGCTGCCGTTGACGCCGTACAGAACAATGTAATGTCTGGCGTTTGCGAGATTCAGCACGTCACGTCTGAACGTGTTTTGTTGTTCTGCGCTGCACGCCGTAAAAACGATTGCCGCTCCGATTGCCAAACCCCAGTATTTCAGTGCCTTCATGTCTTGCCTCCTTGAGATGCTCGAGCGCTTGGCTCGAGGTGCATGGTTCTACTCTAACGCTCTTTACGAGGCGAGCATGAATTTCGTTCCCAGGGTTAAGCTTATTCATGCCTGAAAATGTCAAATCCGAGGATTCCAAAGCTGCCACGCCTGCACCCGCGTTGCCTGCACCCGTAACAGACAACATCAGCACCAGCAAGCATTCTGTGCGAATCGGTGGGCAGGAAATCAAGTACACGGTGACGACTGGAACAATGGTGCTGCGGTCTGAAACCACCGACCGCGAGGCTGAAACCAAAGCCGAAACCGCTCGAGCCAGCGTGTTTTTTACGGCGTACACTAAAAATGGTGTCAAAGACATCACCAAACGCCCGATCACCTTCTCGTTTAACGGTGGTCCTGGCAGCTCGAGCGTTTGGCTGCATTTGGGTACACTCGGTCCGCGCAGGGTGCGCATGGGCGATGTTGACGCCTTGCTGCCGCCGCCCTACGGTCTGGAGGACAATGAGTACTCGATTTTGGATTCAACCGATCTGGTGTTTATTGATCCGGTCAGTACGGGTTTCTCGAGGGCGACTGAAGGGGTGAAAGCCAAAGATTTTCACGGTTTTCAAGCCGATATCGAGTCCGTTGGGGATTTTATCAGGTTGTACACCAGCCGCCATCAGCGTTGGTTGTCGCCCAAGTTTTTGGCGGGCGAGTCTTACGGCACGACGCGTGCGGCAGGTTTGAGCGGTTATCTTCAAGACCGTCACGGCTTGTACTTGAATGGCTTGATGCTGATCTCGAGCATTTTGGAATTTTCGACGGCGGTTTTCGAGCCTGGACATGATCTGCCCTACGTTTTATATCTGCCAACCTACACGGCAACGGCTTGGTATCACCAAAAACTCGAGCCGAGCCTGCAAAAAGACCTGAATAAGACCCTCAAGCTTGCCGAAGAATTCGCCGCAGGCGATTATGCCGCCGCGCTTTTTAAAGGCTCGAGTTTGAGTGCCAAAGAACGGGCTGGAGTTTTAAAGCAACTCTCGAGGTTTACCGGTATTTCTGAAAGCTTTTTGGACCGTTGCAATCTTAGGCTCGAGATCATGCGGTTTTGCAAGGAATTGTTGCGGGATTCTGGGCGTACCGTTGGGCGGCTCGACAGCCGTTTTAAGGGCATTGACCGTGATGCGGCAGGTCAGTATTTCGAGTTTGATCCAAGCCACGCCGCGATCACGGGTCCGTACTCTGCTGCACTGAACCATTATGTGCGCTCTGAGCTTGGTTTTGAATCCGATTTGCCGTACAACATCTTGACCAGCGCGGTCAGACCGTGGTCGTACAAAGAATTCGAGAACCGTTTTGTCAACGTCAGTGAAACCATGCGCAAAGCCATGAGCAGCAACCCCAACTTAAAAGTGATAGTGGCAAACGGTTATTTTGATCTGGCAACCCCGTATTTCGCCACCGATTACACCTTTAAACATCTTGGGTTAGACCCCAGCCTCGAACCGAACATTCGCATGACTTTTTATCCTGCGGGTCACATGATGTACGTTCACGCACCAAGTTTGGCGCAACTCAAAACCGATTTAAGTGCTTTTATGCGTGACAGTCTGCAATAAAGTTGTATTACCCTGATCATTTTGCGTAATCTGAGTTACAGTTTGACGAACACTCGTTTGTGGATGATGAATTCATTCTGTCGGGTTCTCGAGGACGTTTATGTTGCCCTGGTTGCGTTACATTCTGATTTTTGTCTTGCTGGTGATTCAACTCCTGACCCTGATTGGGGTTTTGGCATCATCTCGAGCCAACACCGAAGGCGTGCTGCGCGACCATGCGCGGGTGGTCATGCAACACTTGGTTGAAAGTGCCGCCGAGAACTCGTTGCGTTTTGTCCAACCCGCCGAACGCAGTGCGCGATTGACCGTCCGAATGCTGCAAGAGGGCGTGTTTGATCTGAACGACAACAGCAAAATCGAGCGTTATTTTTTAGCGCAACTCCAAAGTCAAGATCAGTTAAACGGCATGTATTTGGCAAAACCCAACGGTGAGTTTTTGTATGTCAAACGAGACGCGAACGGGTTTTTGACCAAAGACATTCGGCTGATAGCGGGGCGTGTGGTGCGTCTGACCTCTCGAGCTGCCAATTTGAAAGTGGTTGTCCAAAAAACCGATTTAATGGACCAGTACGACCCGCGCACGCGTCCCTGGTATCTGGGTGCTTTCAAAGCCAAGCAACAAATTTGGACTGGACCATACGTCTTTTTCACCTCCAAAAAACCTGGCCTCACCTCTGCCGCGCCAGTCTTTAACGCGAATGGCACGCTTCTGGGCGTGGTTGGGGTCGATGTCGAAATCACCAAGCTTTCAGAATTTATTGAACGCATCCCGATCAGCGAACACGGTCAAGCCTTTATCATGGACGAAAAGGGCATGGCGGTGTCATTTCCAAAATTGGCGCAAATTTTACTCGAGGAATCCAAAAAAACCGATCAGCCTGTGCTGCCAAAAATTGAACGTATTGGCAATGAGGCAGTCCAAACGCTGATCAAACGCTCGAGCCTAACGGCACTGGGCAGCAACCGCAATTTTTTCGAGTTTGAAGCTGGCAAGACCCTCGAGTACGGAATGCTCAGCCCGTTCTCGATTGGCTACGGCACAAAATGGTTGATTGGTTTACACGCCCCAGTCAGCGATTTTACGGGCGAAATCAACGCCCGAGCCTCCAGG
>JANMUC010000705.1:0-1624 GCA_031391225.1 Deinococcales bacterium | reverse complement strand
GTTCGTGAAGCTAAGGTTGTTGCAGTTCCTGTGCTAGGAGATTGGATTTCGATACGACCACCAGATTTGAGAAGACCTTTGCCATTGTTCAGTACGGTAATGGTTGAGTCATTGATCTTTTTTGAGAGTTTTTGAGTCTCGAGAGCATTAAGTGCCGCCCCAATGTTCAGACCAGCAACACTTCTGGTGGCATCAAACAAGAAATTCAGTGCGCCATTTAAGATCGAGCCTGAGAAGTTTCCAAAACCCAAACTCCAATCGATGCCCAAGGCGCGACTGGCGCTGTCAGTCACTTCTTGAATCCGAATACCAACATTGATTAACGATTGTGGTTTATCCAGCGAAGGTAAAACGGCGATAATGCTGTCTACTTGCTCTGGCGTTCCGCTGATAATCAAGGTGTTGGAATCATCGTCGGCGACAATGCTGACTTGGATTGGCGCAACGGTGGTTGCTCCTGGAAGAGTTGTGGCTTGAGCGCCTGTGGTTGTGGGTTGAGCGCCAGCCGTAATTTGACCCAAGATACCTGCAAGTTTGCTGGCTTTGGCATAAGACAACGAGAAGGTTTTACGAACGGTTATGGTTGGTGCGACTGGAGCTGCGGCAGGAGTTGCCTTGTCCACTGTTGCAAGCAATTGCTTGACTTGTGCTTGCTCAGTTGCTGTTGCGTTAACAATCAAAATTTTTTGATTCGGGGCAACAGTCACCTTGATGCCAGGGTAAGTATTCTCGAGGAATACTTTTAAGGCGGTCGGATCGCCATTGACATCGTATGACTGTACGACGGTCACAACAGCAGCCGGCGGTGCAGAAACGGTTTGGGCAATATCAACTCGAGCCAGCAAGTTTTTCACTTGGTCTTGTTCGGTTTGTGTTCCTGTAACAATAATCAGTTTTTGGTTTGGTGGCACGGTCACACGAATGCTTGGGTAGGTGCTCTCGAGGAATTTCTTTAAGCCTTCGGGATCACCGTTGACTTCATAGGTTTGAGTCACTGGTGCAATCACAGGGGCTTGTTGTACAGGAACGGGTGGCGGCACTGGTTTATCGACCTGAACCAACACTTTAGCAACCTGATCGTGCTCGGCAGCAGTGGCATTGACAATCAACACCTTCTGATTTGGTGGAACATTGACTTTGATGGTTGGAAATGCACCCTCGAGAAACTTCTTTAAGGCTTCAGGATCACCATTAACATCGTACGAACGCAATTCGGTGGGAATGACCGAGGTGGTTGTGGTTGGTGGAAGCGGTTTGTCAACTTGTGCCAGCAATTCTTTGACTTGAACATGTTCTTGTGCCGTTGCTGCGATCACCAGTATTTTTTGATTTGGTGGAACGGTAACTTTAATGCTTGGATAGGTGCTTTCCAAAAAGGCTTTTAAGGCTGTTGGATCGCCACTGACCACGTAGGTACGAATTTCAATGGCAGGGGCAACAGGTGTTTGTTGAACAGGAGTAGGTTGGGTTGTGGCGACTGGTGTTGGGGTTTTGGGTAAGAATTTCTCGATCACCGAAGGGGGTCCAACCACCACGACATTGTTGGGTTGTAAAACATAGTCTAAGCCGTAGAGTGTAATTAAGGTGTCCCACACTTGACGAAATGGTTTTTTGACACTCCAGG
>JANMUC010000649.1:0-8566 GCA_031391225.1 Deinococcales bacterium | reverse complement strand
CGTTGGCAAGCTAGGAACTGCTGGGGCAGGATTGCCGACGGTCACCGTCGCATCGTTGCTGAGACGCAATGTCACGGCGGTATTTGCGGGAACACCAACCAGGGTATACGTTCCGTTTGCGGCAACTGCGGCTTTACTGACCACATTGCCAGCGCTGTCTACGGCATAGACCGTCAGTGTGCTCGAGCTGGCGTTGGTTCCCAATTCGCCACCGTCAATGGTGATGCTGTTGTTGGGGTCTTGCCAGACTTGACCAGAGACATTGACCACCTTTGGGGTGCAACTTGCACCGTCGGTTGCACCAACAGTTGCGGGCAATGCAGGAGGTGGGCTGTAGGCAATGGTGTCTGCCGTCAGCGAGTTGACTGGATCGGTCGCAAAGGCTGTGCCATACGAGAAAGTCACTTGGTACAGGTTTGAGGTTCCGTTCTCGTAAACGTAAAAACGGTTGTTCTGGTCAAAGTACGCCGAGCCGATACCGCCGACCGTTGGAATGGCACGTGATGTTACCGTGGCAGTACCGCCCGAAAGCAAGAACTGGTAAACATTTGTTCCAGTCGCACCGTATAAATTGCCATCTGGTCCAAACGCAAAGTCACCAACATTCGGCGTAGCCGCAGACAAGGGGTAAATCTGAGCCACGGCGATTTGTACGCCTGGCGTGGCAAGGTCGCTGTCGGCAAGGCTGTCTACGCGGTACACCGAGGCAGGTGTGATACCGCCAGCGCCCTGACCAATAAAGAACAACCGTCCTTGCGAATCAAAAGTCGCTCCAGTGATCACGAAGTTATTGTCCAAACCACTGCCAACAATCGTACCCGCCAAAGCTGGATTGGTCGTGCCCAGTTTGTACAAATCGCGGGTATTGGTGTTCGGGCTAGTACGGAACGCATACAAGAAATTGTCATTTGGATTAAATGCCAAACCGTTCAAACCTATCCCTGCATTGGTCGTCCAAACACTGGTGGCAGGGTCAGCACCTGGTCCAATTGCGGGGAAGCGCAACAATGATGTTTCAGTACCACTCGCACGGGTTTGGAAGAACGTTCCATCGCAAGCGAAAGGTGTCAGTGGTGTAACCGTATTTGAATCGCTTGCGCCGTTGTTGCCAGCACCCGTGCGGGTTGGATCGTCAGGATCGCTCGTACCAACGGGAGTAAGCACTCGAGCAGCATTTACAAGTGGACTCGGTGTGTTGTCAGCCACCGTAGCAGTAACAACGAACGTCACTGTGCCACCAGATGGCAACGTTGGAATCACAATGCCAGCGCCTTGCATGAGGGCAACGGTGGTGTTCGCAACCGTTGGGCAAACCGCGCCACCCGTTGGCACTGGCGTTCCGCAAGTCACGCTCGAGACGTTCAAGCCCGTAACGGCTGGGTCGGTGAAGATTGCGCCGTCAGCCGAACTTGGTCCAGCGTTGGAAACCACAATGGTGTAGGTTGACGTTCCACCAGCAATGATGCTCGAGACACCATCTGTTTTGGTGATCGAAAGGTTTGCTACGGGCGTAACCGTATCGGTATCGGTAACCGAATTGTTGGCAGGCGTTGGGTCGTTATGCCCAAGCGGTCCTGTAATGGTGGCGGTATTGGCGACACTTCCCGATGTTGCCGTGACATTTGCGGCAACAGTAAACGTAACGCTTTGACCAGTGGCAAGGCTTGGAATGGTGATACCAGCACCCTCGAGTGCGGCTGTTGTGACGTTACCAGCGATTGGACATTGCGCACCTGCACAAGTCACACTTGTTTTGCTCAGTCCCGCCACCACTGGGTCGATTATGACAGAGTTTGGAACGGTATCAGGACCCGCATTGGTGACAACAATGTCGTAACTTGTTGTGCCACCTGCATTGACCGATGTTGCATTGTTGGTTTTGGTGATTTGCAAATCGGCATTGACACGGTATCCAAAGTCTGCGGTAGTCACCACTTGACCAACCGTAGTAATCGCAACTGACCGAAGGTTATTCCCACCGACTGGATTGGTACGACTTGCGCCAAGCAATGGACCAGTTGCTGTTACGGCTTGCACAATGTACTGTCCTGGTAGAAGTTGCCCAAAGTTGTAATTGCCATTTGCATCGGTTGTGGTTGTTGTGATTAACGCATCTCCAGCGTCAATCACACCGTTGCCGTTTAAGTCGTTGTACAGATTAACGGTCACGCCCGCATAACCCAATTCGCCAGGGTCTTGAGTACCGTTGGCGTTTAAGTCCGCCCAAATCGTGTCACCAATAGCAGCCAGCGCTGGTATGCAACTGGCTGCATCATTGATAACCGAACCAGCCATTTGAGTTGTGCCATCTGTGTTGATGTTGGTAGCAGTGCCAACCAAACCTGGGGTAACCACATTGTATTGTTGAAATGTAAATGTGGGAGGAACGATAATCACGTTTCCATTGCGATCCAATGCAGCTTGATAATTACCGCCTGTAGCGACATTGGTTTGTAAAGTACCAGCGTTATCGTAACGCCTGTATTGGTTGTTAGTAGCACCATTGAGTTGACCTGAAAAACTATGGATAAGTTCTGAACCTGGTGCGCCTGTAATAACAACATCGCCCCAGTTGAGCGCATCTGTACTTACCAGCGTTGCAGCACCTGAAACAGTTTTACCTGTTGGACCAACAGGTATTCTCCATAATTGTGACGCGTTTGCACCGTCTGTTTTTTCAAGACCAAGGTAGTAAAAACCATTATAGAAAAACCCCGCACCACCGGATACACCGGCACCACCTGCATTGAGTGGGATATTTGGCGGGTTAGTGACAACGCTTGCAGTGATTTGACCTGTTGTACCGTTGACCAAATCTAACCAGTACAAAGCTGTGTTGAGGTTGGTCGCAGGATTGTTCGCGACAAAATACGCCAGGTTATTGGTGTAATTGACTGCCAAAGCATTGATACCATTTGTAGCACTGACTGTGGGTACGGCAGTGCCAATTTGGGTGGCTTTACCAGTTGTAGAATCTACACTCCAAATTGTGGAATCTGCCCTGGCAATCATAAACGCACCACTGCCACCACCAATTGGGGTACATGTAGCATAGTTTTGAGCATTGGCGATTGTTGTAAATCCTAACAAGACGACAATCAGTAGGGTTACTTTTTTCTTAAACGTTGTAATTCTCATCGTATTCCCCCGCTTGTTGCTGCGTCGTGCTTGAAAGGTCTTAAGTGCTTGGTATATTCGGGATGCTTAAAAGGTTTTAAATCGTTTTTATCTCTTGATTTTTTATGTTCTAACATCGTCTCGTCTCCCTCAAGTTTGTGATGTATGCCTTTGATGGCAGCGTTTTAGATTTCATTTGATAAGCAGGCTTTCTTAATAAAGCTTTCCAAATTACACAATGACGAAAAAGCAACCACACTGGTTGTGCGGTTGTATCTGAAGCCTGTTTGTCCCCTTGTGGTTGCGCAGAAATGCGCCACTTTGCTTTGCTGCACGTTGCTGATCCCCCTAACCCTAATTGATCAGAAAAGGGTTGTGTCGCTTTTAAACATGAGAACGAAACCGTTTACGATATTCTACTTGTCCCATCGTGCCGTATGCAATCCCTCCGCGTCAAGGGGTATGGAAGTTGTACTACAGCTTCTATAAACTGCTCAAGTATGGATTTTTGCGACACAGAAGGTAAAAAATCGATCTTCATTGAAGTTTACAGTATGTCAGACAACAAAATCACAGCCTCGAGAATGAGTCAAAAAACGCTTCGATTCACATTCCTTCGAGCGAACCCGTTACCGCCGCCAAAATCCATTCATGGATCTCGAGCGCTGGACGGGTCGCATCAATGGTCAAAAACCGTTCTGGTTCAGAGTCCGCCAATGCCAGAAATCCAGCCCTGACCGCACGGTGAAACTCGAGGTCGGCACGTTCTAAACGGTCTGGTGCGCCCGTGGCTGCGGCTCGCTCGAGTCCCAATTTTGGCTCGAGGTCTAGGAGCACCGTGACATGAGGACGCAAACCGCCCGTCGCCTCCCAAGTCACCTCAAACAAAAACTCACGATTCAGACCGCGCCCCCAACCTTGATAAGCAAGGCTTGAATCGGCATACCGATCACAAATCACGACCTGGTTACGCTCGAGCGCCGGACGAATCACATCACGGACAATTTGCGCCCTTGACGCACTGAATAACAAAAACTCTGCCATTGCACAAACCTCGAGCTTTGGGTCGAGCAACAACGCCCGCACGCCGTCACCCAAAGGCGTGCCGCCAGGTTCTCGGGTGCGCAAGACACTGTAACCAGCCCGCTCGAGCGCATCGGCGAGCAGTTTGGATTGGGTGCTTTTGCCCCCGCCTTCGGGACCTTCAAAGGTGATGAAAACCCCAGGCATCAACGTGATCTCGAGCAAGAAAGCTGAGGGCAGAGGGCAGAGGGCAGAGAAAACCGATTACGCAAAACAATCATGCTCAAAGTCCTGTCGGCAAGTGCAAAAACTGCCAGGGCAGCCCAAAAGTATCCTCGAGTTTGACCGCCAGTGCACGCACGCCAAAAGTCTCAGATTCGTAATGTCCAGCGAAAATCGTGTTGATCCCATACTCGAAGGCATCGGAAAAATGGCTGTGTTCGGGTTCACCAGTCAAGAACGTGTCCACGCCTGCCGCCGCCGCCTGCGCCACAAAGCCCGCCCCACCACCGGACAGAATTGCCACATTTGATACCATTGGCGTACCGCCACCGTGCACTAGGCAAACCTCGCCGGTCATTTTTTGAATGCCGTCGGCGAAATCTTGCAAACTTTGCGGCACGGGTAATTTACCTTTGACCCCGATTGCCACGCCACGGTCAAACCCGAAAGGCTCGAGGTTCTGAAGCGATAAGGCTTTTGCCATGACGGCATTGTTACCGACCTCTGGGTGAACATCGAGCGGCAAGTGGGCGGCGTACAAATTTAAATTTCCGGCGATAGCCGCCTTGACCCTTTTGGCAAATGGTCCTGTGATCGGTTGCAAGTCTTTCCAGAACCAGCCATGATGCACAATCAAAAAGTCGCTGCCCGAAGTTACCGCCTCTTCGATGGTGGCAAGCGTGCTGTCCACCGCCACCGCAATCCTCGAGACGTGCTCAGTGCCCTCGAGTTGCAAACCGTTGAGGCTGACATCGGCAATTTTTTGAATCGAAAGGTAATCGTTAAGCCAATTCACCAGATCGTGTCTGGCGATAGAAGGAGGAGTTTTCACACTTTAATTGTACCGCTCGAGCTTCAATAGCGCGAAATCAGTTCATTAACTTTTGGTTGATGTTTGGGCATTCATTCTTGCTCGAGGTTTAACATTATTATATTGATATGTCATATATCAATTACTGATCTTGTAACTGGAAAGAGAAGGATTGAATTGATACATCAGTACCATTCTCATTCAACCGATGGCTCGAGCTCGCCGAATTTTAGAATTTAATGCCTTTGCTGTCCTTGGGTTCACGTTTAAAGCGCTGGGTTCTGCCCGCCTCGACCCGCACAATCTGATCGGCAGGTTCGACCAAAGCTGGACGGTGGGTAATGACAATAATGGTTCTTGTCCCTTTAAGTCGCCACAACAAATCCACCACCCGATGCTCGCGTTCCTGGTCAAGGGTTGCCGTCGGTTCGTCCAAAATCAGTACTTCACTGTCAGCCAACAACGCCCGAATCAGACCCAGCATTTGCCGCTCGCCGCTCGAGAGACGGTACGGACTGTCACCGCCGATTAACGTGTCCAGACCTTCGGGCAGGCGCTTGATGACACCACCAAAACCAACTTGGGCAATCAAATACTCCATTTGCTCGAGTTTGGGTTCGCGCCCCATAAACAAATTGTCTTTGATCGAAGCGTCAAAGACTGGGACTTCTTGACGCAAGTAAACAATTCGTTTTCGCAGTGTCTCGAGATTGATCTCAGAGAACGGTTTTGAATCCCAAAGCAAGCGTCCACCAAGTGGTTCAAACATACGCGTCATGATGGATGCCAAAGTGCTCTTGCCCGCACCGTTCTCGCCCAGAATCACCGTATAACTGCCCTGCGGAATCTCGAGGTTAATATCATGCAAAATCAGACGTTCGGGTAGATACCCAAAGTTCAATTTCTCGAGTTTGATGGCTGTTTTTAAAGGCGCAAGTAGTACGGCTTGGTCAGCGACGGGTTCGGGGCTTAATTCAAGCATTTCGAGCAAGCGATCAGAGGCGACAATACCTTCCTGAACACTTTGAATGTTGTCCACAATTTGCGAGATTGAACTCATGGTTCGTAGCACCAGCGCATAGGCTGCCACCAATTGACCTATGCTGAGACTCGATTGCAACACCTGGGTCGCACCAAACCACAACACGATCATGGCGCTTAAACTCTCGAGCAAACCGATGCTGAGGTCGCTTTGATTTGAAAGCACCGTGCTGCGCCATGAAAGTTTTAAGTAATCATCAATTTGTTGTTCGACCTTTTTGGTTGCCCAATCTTGCGCCCCAAAAGTTTTTAACGTCCAAAGCCCCTCTAAACTGCCAAGCAAAGCGCTTTGCATTTGACCCTCTTTGCGCCGTGTTTCGCGGGTGTTCATTTGCAGTTTGGGAGCAAGCCAGATCAAATACATCACTTGAAATGGCACAGTTAAGAGCGCCACCAGTGCCAGTTTGAAATTAAAAGTTAACAGCAGCAACAAACTTAAAATCAAACTGAGCAAGGTGGCTGGAAAACGCAACAACAGAGTCGAGAGTACCGAACGCACCCGACTGAGGTCTGAAAAACGCGTTACCAGATCACCGACAAGGCGCGTTTCATGAATTCGCATTGGCAGTTTTATGAGGTGCTCGAGGTAATTGAGCCTTAAACGCCTGTTTAAACCAATTGAAAGTTTTGAAGAGAGTAAATTTCGCAACGCGCCAAAGCCAGCCTGCAAAACCGAGACGGTTAAAATTCCAAGCAACACCGTATTTAAAACATTTTCTTGACGTTTCTCGAGCACTTGATCAAACAGTACCTGGGTTAGAAGTGGCGCACCCAGATTCAGTAAAGTCACCACCAACATAACAGCCGCAACTTGAAACAAAACCAACCGAAAATGTTGGTAATGCCGAAAATGCGAGATCAAACCCAACATGCCACGCTGTCCCAAAAAGCGACCCTTTTGAAAGTCCTCGCTTGGCTCGAGCCACAAGGCTTTGCCAGTCCATTTCTGGTCGAATTCTGCTAGGGAAACCCAAACGTGTCCCACCGCCGGATCAAGAATCCGAACCCGTGTTGGCGCAAATTTTTCGAGCACCACGTAATGGTTGTTTTCCCAGTGCAACAGGACTGGAAGGTCAAGTTGACGCAGCTCTGACGCGGTTGCCGCAAAACCTGTGGCTTTTAAACCCAGTCCTTCGGCAGCCCGTTTTAAACCAAGCAAGGTTGTGCCTGACTGGGTTGTACCTGCCAGGTCACGCAGGCGATACAACGGCTCGAGCCGCCCGAAGTGCATCAGGATCATTGCCAACGCGGCGGGTCCGCAATCGGTGGCGTCAACTTGTCGAATAACACGCATCAAAGTTTTTGGCTCCGCATCTAAACAAGGTCTGTTAGGTTATACCAAGAAAAACCTCCGACACTTAAGTGATCGGAGGTTTTTACATTGAGCGTTTAAGGTTTAAGGAATGTTTGGTGGTGTGCAACCACAACCGCCACCGCTTGAGCTGTTGCCGCTCGAGCTGTTGCCACTCGAGCTGTTGCCACCGCAGCCGCCACTCGAGCTATTGCCGCCCGATTGAGCCTTGTTCTTCTTAGCGCCTTTTTTGCCGCCACCGCTCACCTCGAGCATCTGGTTCTGGCTGAGTTCCTGCAAGTTCAAATTTCCCAACTTCATATTTCCACCTCTTTCTTAATACTGTCCCCGCATTAATATTAGCCAACAGGACTTTCGGAATTCTTACAGATTGTCAATTCCGACACGTTAAGATTGTGAACTCGAGTATACACAAGAATCCTAAAAATGCCAATCCAAGCCGTCAAAGACACTATATAGAGCTATAGCATGAATTCATTCTAAACCAGGAATCTCGAGCGGCACAAACAAAATACCTTTTAGGCAAGCCCGACAAAACCAGAATAGACGCCCTGCATGACAAGTCCCGCGAGCAGCTTGTTTAGAATAGAATGCAAAACATGCCAAACATCCCCCAGAACAGGGTTTCATGAGCGAGACAACCTTCGAAGCACGTGCCCCGATTCTGGACGATTACGTTTACCTATGCGGCTACCCGTCAATGGACGATTTTATAAACTTTGTCAAAAGCAACGACTTTGAGCAAAAAGACTCGAGAAGCCTAGCCGAAGAATGGCGCAACGCCAACGATCACCTGCGCATCCTCGAGCAAAGCGAAGCGGGACTGGCTCGCAACACCGAAATCACGCCCCTCGGCGAATCGCTGTTTGGCTTGCGCGACCAAGTGCTGGCAGACCCAGTCGTGCAACGCACCTTTGACATTGTGGACATTGCCGGTCGGGACGCGGTAAAACTTATCGAACACACGCTTTTGGTGCTCTTTCGGGATGCCGATGCCATTGTCCTCCACACTGAGCAACAGGTTTTTGCCTTCATTGCGC
>JANMUC010000622.1:0-8598 GCA_031391225.1 Deinococcales bacterium | reverse complement strand
TCGCGTCAAACATTGTGCAAGGTGCTGTAGGTGCGTTTTATGGTCAAGAAGGTGGCGCGTAGGGTCGGATGAGGGCTTGAGTGCGGTACAGTTTAGTTTCTTACGAGCGAACGAGCTTTTGAATTTTGTTGGAGCACAGGCGGTTAAAATTTACAACAACGTAATGCGGTGAACGTCGGACACCACCACACCATCTCGAGTCAGGCTGAGACGTGCTGGCACAGGTCGCGGCACTTCGTTCGAGCCTGGTTCGCGCACCAACAATTGAATCTCTTCGACGAATTCGACCCCAGGCACGCGTTGCAAAAGTGCGTTGACCTCAGAGATGTGAAGATCGCGCCCGAATACCCAACCCTCGCCTTGCGGACCACCGATAAAAGGATTTAAATATCGGTAAAGCGCCCTCTCGGCGTTGCTGCGCACCTCAATGGCAATTGCAGGATCGCTGGCGCGTTCCGTAAGGCGCAATTTTGCGTTCACACTGACCCACGTCAGTTGTGGCGCTCGAATCTCCAAACTCGAGCCAAGTACACGCTTGTCGTCCAGATGTGATTTTAACGCCGAACGCAACTCGGCAGATAGCGTGAAATCGTCAATCGTCATGCGTTCCGTCACGTTTTCGACCTCTGGCAAGACCACCAAGACCACCTGCCCAGGTTTTGGATCGTTGCGCCCCGCCTGCTCGGACGGCGTGACGCACTTGCTCCGCGCCACCCCAGCCACCTGCGAAGCCAAATACTCGAAATCATCTGCCGTGACCGCCCGAGTGCGCGTGCGCAACGATTGCGGCGCACGAAGTTTGGCTTCCTCGAGGCTCTGGGCATTCGCACCACCCACCGCCGCAATACGGTTAATCACCCGAGCCACATACGGAATCGAAGACCGCAAGACCGACAACGCACCCTTTGGCACGTTGCCGACCACGCCGCCGCCATGCTGATACCTCGAGAAACGCAAACTCGCGTTTTTGCTGGGGATTTTGCCGAACAAATACACGCTGTTGTCCGATTGCAACAAGGTTGGTCCAAGCGTGATCGTGCCGTCCTGCGCGTCTAGCGTGTAATGCGGTTCCCCTTCCTTGGAATCGGCAAAATCTGCGACCTCTGACCAGAATTCTGGGACTTCGCCAGGCTCTTCAACGATCAAAAAGTCTTTGCTTGGATCGCGTGACAAAATTGGGGTTCGGGACAATTGGAAAGCTTGCCCTGGTGTGCCCTCAGACTGCCCCAGATGCTCCTGGCGCACCGTCACCGCATGTCTGGCGTTGACCGTTCCCCCTCGAGATTCTATGACCATCTGCTCGAGCAGTGGCGAAACCTTGTACGTGCCGCTGCTTGGCGTTGGATTGGTTAAACGCACCCGCAACCAATACGCCGTCAAACCCTGAAACGCCCCGCGCTCCATTTTGGACAGGTGCAAAATCACATCGCCAGGGGTGTTAAAACCGCCCGTCGCATCAAACTCGACCTCGCAGGTGACCCACTTGGCAATGTTGCCCTGCCAAACCTGCCATTCAATCGGCGGGTCGCGCGGGTCAACACCCGCACCACCCGCGACATCCACCTGCAACGAAAGCGCCATCACGTGCATCGAATGGTCTTCCTCGAAAGCAATGTAAAACGCATCGCCAGGGGTTGGGTCGAGCGAAAACATGGTCAGACGATTGCCAGCCAACTCGAGCGCCCGCAAATCGTGTTTGAGCCACGCCTGCTCGCCGCCCAAACGCACCGATTGCGTTAATGCCCCCAGAACCGTCGGCGGACGAATCACCAAGGTTTCCTCGGTGCTGAAAATAATCGCCTCTGAGGTTTCGGTGCGCACCGTCGCCACCTCTGTCCCCTCGAGCACCGAAACCACACCATCCTGCGCTGCCGACAAATAAAACGTAACTGGTGCAACCGCCGCCCTGGGAGGCTCGAGCTTGACGCCGATCAACTCGAGAAACTTGACGTACATTTTGTCGGGCACTTGATTGACACGGTAAAGCAGCATGTCGGTCATCCAGGCGAACAGTTCGATCAGTGCCACGCCAGGATCAGAGACGTTGTGATCCGTCCATTCGGGCGTGTAACGCGGAATCAAACGCTTGGCTTGATCAACAATTTCCTGAAATTTTCGGTCATCGAGGTTGGGAGTCGGTAACGGCATTGGACTAATAGTTTAACGTCAAACAGATGAGGGAAGTTGAAAGTGAGATAAATAAAGACCAAACACGCATCACCCCCCAGCCTCTTATGAGATGCAAGTGCCTCAACAAGTTCGTGAGGCACAGGAGCAATCGCAAACCTCGAGATACCTTTGTATTAGAAAATTTAATTCAGTCTTAGAAGACTAACCTGACCAAAGTCGCATTGGTTTACGACCAAAGCAGGTTCTCAAATCAAAGCATCAAGACTAGATTTGAACTTGAGCATGCTCAAAAATCACTAGGAGGTGATTGATATGAAGTTCAAACTGGGAATTTCGGTCGTTACTCTGGCATTTGTACTGATGGCTTGCAACACCAGCTTTGGTGATGGCACGTTGTCCAACGTCAGCGGTTCAGGAAATGGCAGCACAATCGGTTCAGACGGGACAATCTCTGGCGAAATTCGCATTGCCCTGATGCCAAGCAGCGCCTTTGCCGGTGTCAAAGGCAAAGCCAAATTCAAGAACCGAGGTGGCGAGCGAGAACTCGAGGTCGAAGTTGAAAACCTTTACGGACGCAGCGGTCAAAGCGTGTCGGTGTGCTTAAACAAGCTCCGAGTTGGCGGCGCTGTCATCAACCCATTCAATGAAGCCAACCTCAACCTCAATTCTGACCGAGGACAAACCGTTCCGAACGTGACCAAAGGCTCGAGCGTCCAAGTTTGGTTGTCTACAACCTGCTCAGGAGACCTTATAGCGTCAGGATCATTCTGAAATCATGACCAGCAGAAGGTATTGACAAGACCACGTTTGACACTGGCTTTCGGACGTTTTTGAACCTTCAAATCAGGCTCGAGATTCGCACTTAAAAACGAATCTCGAGTTACCAGTCACCACACTTTTGATTGGTAACAAACCCCGATGATTTCATCATCCATCGGCTGCAAAACGAAGGAGGCAATATGAAAAAGCTTCAATTTTTTTTGGTGTTTGCATCTGCGGTGTTGGTGTTTTCAATAGCCTTGGCAGACCGAGGGAATGGCAACAACAAACCATCGGGCGAAGTACGAATCAACCTTTCATCCTCGAGCGCTTTTGCAAGCGCCAAAGGATATGCCAAATTTAAGGATCGTGGTGGTGAACGCGAATTTGAAGTTGAACTCGAGCATCTGAATCAACTCTCAAACCAGCGTTTAGCCGTGTGCGTGAATGGCTCGAGGATTGGAAGCCTAAAAATGAATTCGTTGGGTCGTGGTGAATTAAACCTCAATTCCGAAGCCAAAGAACAAGTTCCAGCCATTGTCAAAAACTCGAGGGTGCAAATTCACACCAACAACTTGTGCAGCGCAACACTGGTGGCTTCAGGACAATTCTGATGCTCGAGATTCATGCGCAAGCACCCGAAGCTGACGGCTAAAACTCGAGACAGCCCAAATTACATCTCAAGCCAATTTAAATACCCCAAAACGGATCGCTGTCCCAATTTGCGGGAAATCCCATTGTGGTTGCGTTCATTCCATACCGAACAATCAGATCACGCAACGCTCGAGTCCAATCAGATTGGGGTTCGACAGCCCGTAACATCACCCAAATCATGCCAGCTTGAGCGGCAAAACGTTGACCACTAAGCGCAGGAATTAAAACCGTAGGAGACTGCCTTAAAGGTGGCGTAAACGCAAACCCTCGATTCCAAATACGAACGTGATGGGCGCACAAATTTCTGGTTACATTCAAAACGTGCAAATTCTTCTCGAGCGTCACATGATTGATTTGAAATGATGCAGCAATCCGATTTCTGAGTTGCCGCGCTGCCATGTTCTCAAACAAATGCGACCAAGTACCAAACGAGGTGATTTCTGCGATCACCCAAGACGGTGGAACATCAGGCGCGGTGTACGTTTTCTTGTAATGCAGCGCAAAAACTTCTTTGCTGCGATCAAAATCCCCAGCGCATTTTGCGATAAATTTACTGTGCTTGGCGAAACTCTTAAATCTCGAGCCTTCCAAATACCAATGCGGTGAACGGTAAAAAATTGAGGCTTTAGAAGTGATAATGCTCCGCACAGCAACCTCGAGCCGTTCAATGGCGTCCATCGTCAGCATTCTCAAAGCCCGATCAAAATTGATGATGTTCACAACATCCTCGAAAGTTGTTCCAGGTTGATACTGCTGAGGACGATGCGGTGTTAACCAAAACGCAATCGCGTAACCACTAAAACGGTAAAAATTGCAACTTTCCAAAACCGCAATGGCGAACTGTTCATTGGCAATCACCATGCCGCGCCGTCGCAACAATTGGAGTTGCGTTTTTATGGTTAAAGCTGGTTTCGAGTACGTTGGCATGAAATAAAAAATCCGCCCTGGTGCGCCCCAAAGGGCGTGGCGGATGTTGTTAAGAGAATATTACTGGGAAATACAAAACTTGTCAAACATCACTACTTCATTTTGGACGATGTAATGATGCTCGAGATTTTGCTTTTTGGTGCGGTGCTTGAATTCTCGAGCATTGGGTTTTCGTTGCTGTTGGCGGTGCTGTACGAGAACTTACCACCCGAATCTGAAGGTCGAAATCTGCAAAGCTCGAGATTGGTTTCAGAATTACAGCAAACCCAGTTGAGCGGCGTTAACCCCAAAGCGTAAACCATTCACCCTCGAGAAATGCGCATCAAAAGTCAAAAGCATATCGTTATGCCGCATGTTCAACACGCCCAAACGATTCTGTGGCACGTTCAAATTCTTGGAATTCTTCTTCTGACCAAGTGCCAATCAAAAAATCGGCATCATGATGCAAGACTGGCGTGTGCATACCAAACTTTTCGCGTAACAACTTTGCCCGCGCCCGAAAGTCCGTGTTTGGAAACCAAACCTTGATGTTCTCGAGTGCCTGCCCTTGCTCGAGTTTGCTTTCTTGCAAGTACGTTTTCATGTCTTCTTCGTGACGCAACACGTAAGCAATCACTGCGTAGACATCATCAAGTTTCAAGACCGGAAAGGCTTCGACAATCTCTTCAGGACTCGAGCCTTGCTGCCAGGAATGAAGCAAGGTTTCCAGCGTCACTCGAGATTTGCCAATCCGAATCACGCCGTTTGGGTCGGTTCGCAGTGGTACGGCAGTGATTGGCTCGAGTGCGAGGGGCATGGGTGTAGTGTAGCAAAATCTGATGTGGAGGCAAGACTCGAGAAGGATTGTGGCTGGCGGGTGATGATGTGGTTGGGTGGTATAGCACTTCAATGCTTGGGTATGGAGATTCCATCATAAAATAGAACTTAGTATTTTATCATTTTTGTATCCCTACCTTTATAATCAATATCGGTTGCTTTTGTGATTGCAATATCAATTTTACTGCAAATTGAGTGCTTTATATGGTATGGAACTC
The DNA here is from genome assembly GCA_031391225.1 of Deinococcales bacterium. GTDB lineage: Bacteria > Deinococcota > Deinococci > Deinococcales > JAAFIG01 > JANXTZ01. The sequence goes on along the minus strand of JANMUC010000622.1, from coordinate 3,094 downwards.
TATAAAGATATAAATGTCGCCAGATTAAACGCCGTAAAACACTACGCGCAAAAAAATTTCGTCGAGTTTGATCGATTATATCATCTATCTTCTTTGTTGGAAAACTTCTAAAATGGTCGAGATGAATACTTAGATCAATAATTTGGTATGGAATTTTTAATTCAGTAGTATTGTTTAATACATCAAGATACGTTAAGGATAACTTCCGAGCGCCGAGAACAAAACTTAAACGACTTATAATAGTTGTTGCTATATTTTGAACTAATAATGAAATCACTAAATTTATATCTCTTTCGTCGTTTTTGCCATTAAATTTATCAGGAAAACGACTCTTAAAAACTTCAAATATTTCTTTTGAATTATACTCCAAGCCCTTTGTAGCTAATGATATAATTCGTAAACTGAGAAGGTAGCATTCATTAACAATATATTCTTTCATAACGCCATCAATAGATCCAGCAAATGATCGAACAATTTGACCTAATACATCAAGAATTTTAAAAGCTGAATTCAAATGTGATTGTGCATTAATATAAATATCAGCTTCTTTTTCATCTATATCAGAATTCGTATTGTTTTCACCAGTAATATCTCTTTTTTCATCGTATGTATAACCATTTTTAAATGTATCGGTACTAGGAAGTTCAAGTATCGATTCATTATGATTTTTTTCATTAATAAATCCCATGCTTTTTGCAAAATCTGATGGTTTTATTTCTGGTAACATTTTTTCTGAAGCTGAGATTAATTTATTAATTATTTGGTTATCTTTATTTAGAAATCCGAGAAAAACAATAATATTTGCATTATCTTCAGCGTATATTTGATCAATTTTTGCATCTAATATATTTTTGTATAAATCTGAGTCTGTTTTGAGAGTTTGAAGATATTTTGCAACAAAAAAATGGTAAAAATATTTGTATTTAAATTGCATAAGATCTTTATTTTCAAGTAACAGATCTGATAATTCGGCAATTTCTTTAAAATCAGAGTAGTGAATATTATCTCGGTATATTTTATTATAATTTTCTATTAATTGCATTAACTCAAATGAAGAAATTTTATTACTATTTTTTATACACATTAATTTACCAATGTCAATTAAGATTTGCTCTATTGTATAAAAATCAAGACTATTGCTACTCTTTTTTAACTTTATAGATTTAGAAATTGTATCAATTATGTGACTTTGACATAAATGAGCATATGAAGCAGATGTCAAATCTACGATCTGTGTATTTTCAATTTGTTGAAGCACGAGAAGGACAAAGAAGGGATGTTTTGGCATCAAGCCATTATCTAAAACAAGACTAATAGCATTAAGTGTTTCTTGTAAAATATGATCATAATCTTGTGAATTCTCGTATGAGAAACCGCGCAATCTTAACCAGTTAATAGCAAGTGATCTTTTAAGTGAGTGATTAACTTCCATTATTTCAAGCCTGATAAAATCAGTTATTAAATCAATCTCTCCAGAAATACCGTCAGTTACTAGATCTTCAGAAGTAAAAAGTATAATTTTAGAATTTTTATTGTTTAGAAAACTAACTAATCGTCCTTGTTTTTCTTTATCAATATTAAAAATACCGTAATTGTCAACAATGTAAATGTATTTTATCTCACCTTCATCATTTAAAGTATTTAATTCCCGAAATTCATACTGATCGTTCTTTAAAAAATCCATGTGTTTATCTAAGCTTCGATCAGAAAAAGAATTAATATTTTTTATATCAATATAAATTGGTAAGAAGCCTTTTGTGAAAAAGGCTTGAAATAAAAATTTGGAAATACTTGTTTTACCAGATTTCTCCTGTCCATAAATTACGATTTTATCATTTTTTATGATAAAATCTTCAAAATCTTTACCCTTTACCATATCTTCGGTAAAAATGTATTCGTCTTTTTTAGTGATTTTCGTTGCATTAAATTTATTTACTAGGTGGAAATTTGGATAAATAAATATATCCTTCAGAAAAATTTTTCCACCCGAGTATGTAAAATTGAAACTAAGTTCATTCAATTTATCTTTCCACTCTTTAGATATTTGTAAACGCCCATTTTTTCTATAAGAATTTTCAGAGATATCGTATTTATCCGATTTCAAATCGATTATGTAATCGTTATTTTTCCACAAAAAAACCAGATGACTCTGTAAATTTTCAGAAAAATCAACCAAGAGTAATTGAAACCCACTTTCATTTATATTATTACTATCTTGCAATTATTTGCCCTGAAGATAAAATGTATTTTCATTACTAATTAAGTTATTATTTTCAGAAATTTTTACCTTATGCTCGTGTCCACTTAGGATAATATCTGAATTTGCCTCTACTTTTTCTCTTATTTGATCGCCAACTTCTGCATTAAACCAAGAGTACGCGTGATGAAAAATTGAAAAAACTAAATCTGCGTTTTTAGAATCTTCAAAATCTATGTTATTTATGGGAAAGTACATTTTTTTACTTGCTTCATCAAGTGATGATAACCATGCTGTGTTTAAACAATGAAATAAAATAGTTTTTTCGTTTAGTAATATAGATTTGCAATTGTATAACTTACTGATCCCTTTAAATTCACTAGATTCTGGGGAATATTTTCTGATAAATTCAAAATATTCTCGTTGAGGTTTACAGATATTTTCAATAGTTTCATTTTCTATTTTAACGATGGAATTAATATTTTCTCGAAGAAGTTTGGCTGTTTGATCAATTGATTTTAGATCACAGTCATGATTACCTGGTACAAAGATAAAATTAAGCGATTTCGCTACACCAGATTTTAATAAATTCTCAGAGAGTGAATCAAAAAAAATTTCTGCTACCTCATATTCAGATTTCAAACCAGAATAAGCGACATCTCCTGAAAAAACAATAACAACATCTTGATAATTAATTCCAGCTCTTTTGAGAGAACTTACAATTTTTTCTACTCGACTCAGAATTATATTATCTTTTACTTTAAAATGTATATCACTTAAATGTAGTATGGCAATATTTACGTTTTGCAAAAAATCAACTCCTAAGTACAATACTTATTTTTAACCGATTTTTATATAACTGAGAACTTGCAGTTTTAGTTTTTAGTGTTCAGGACA
>JANMUC010000594.1:0-15024 GCA_031391225.1 Deinococcales bacterium | reverse complement strand
GCGGCAAACTGTCGTTCATGCGTTAAATTCGGTGTTTTTGTCACTCCCGTTGGTCGGCTGAAGAATCAAAAAAGCCGATTCTTCAGCACAATTTGGTATGAGACCAAAAAGCTCGAGTTTAAAAACTCGAGCTTTTTGTCTATTTCATGATGCCGAGCGCGGCACTGGGTTTAAAGTTTGGGAAGACATCGAATGAATTTTTTAAACCAAAGCGTTTTTGCATCACCTCGAGTAGCACCGTGCGGTAATCGGTGGTGACCGCCAGATCGGCACGGTCAAAGAGTTGATCGGGCGCAAGCCCCGGGAATTTACCGTACACCTTGCCGCCCGCCACGCTGCCGCCCAGAACCAGCATGGCACTGCCGTGACCGTGATCGGTGCCGTAGCTGGCGTTTTCGTCTAAGCGCCGTCCAAATTCGGACATCACGACTACCGTGGTACTGCTACGCAACCCGTCCAGATCGGTAAAGAATGCCGCCAATCCTCGAGCCAACTCCGAGAGCAAATTGCCAAAATAACCTTGGGCTTTCTCGCCCTGATATTGGTGCGTGTCCCAACCGCCCAAGTCAACGGTGGCAGCCCGCACGCCAAGTCCCGCCTTCATGACTCGAGCCAGGGTTTGCAAGCTCTTGGAAAAATCGCTGTCGTTGGGGTATTTGGCATCTCCTGCGGGTTTGTACTCACCAGCATTAATTTTGGTGATCGTATCCACCGCCCGAAGTGTGGTCAAACCTGCCTGGTGCAACCATTGGTCACCGTCCCACATGCGGGTTAGCGCACCCGTTAAAAACTTGCGGTATTCGGCATCATCGGCAAGTTGAAAACCTTCAAAACTTGGGAATCCCACGGCTTTCAGGTTGCCGCGCACGCTGGTCGGAAGTCCATCGTTGAGCGATAAACTTTCAGAGAGTAAATCTGCAACGGCACTGGATTTTGTACCTGTCAAAAAACGGGTCACCCAACCACTTGGAGTTGTGCTGACATCGGGTGTGCCAAGCTCGAGGTACTCTTGGGCGTCAAAATGCGAGCGGGTGTTACTTGGCATTCCGGTGGCGGGAATGACCGCCAAATGCCCAGCCTGATAGAGTTCAAACAGTGGCGCGAGCGAGGGATGCAAACCGAGCTGAGCGTTTAACGCTAGCGCTTTGTTGTCACCCTTCACGGGGACTTTGAGGGTTGGACGGGCGGCTTCGTAATAGCCTCGGTCTTTACCGTCCAGTGGCGGCAAGACTGAAAGTGCATCCCAGCCACCACGCAAGAACACGGTGACAAGCGTTTGCGAACCAGTTCCTTCGGCTAATGCGACGCTCGAGAGTTTGGAACCAGTCATGGCGGCAATGGCTGCCGAGCAGCCCATTATAAATTCGCGGCGGTTGATGTGTTGCATTCTTCTCCCTTTATTTCCACATGAAGTCTGGACTCATCAAAATAAAACCAACCGTGCTCTGAACCCGCCATTTGAGGGCTTCATCATCGGTTATTGGCGCGTTCGCATCGCCACCGTCTGCCAAGAATTTAATCAAATCATCCCGAATCTCGAGCGGATGTGGTTTGCGTCCCAGCAGTCGCTCGAGCCAAAAATCAGTGATTTCAATGGGTTTACGACGGTTGGCATTGGTTTTCATGACATCAGACTTATACTTTTCGTCCCAGTCGTGCGAAATGCCGTTCATAAATTGCCAACTGCGCAGCAAACCAGAACTTGACGCCCAAGCCTCACGGAAATCTGGGTAACCGTCGGGCGGGCGATGGTCGAACAAGGCTTGTCCCATGTAATACGTCGTCCAGAGCATGTCTTCGTTCATTTTAATGTCCGTCTCGAGAACTCTTAAGCCGCTGACAAAACGCTCTAAGGGACGTTTGATTTTTCCAGACCAAGTGTTGGCAAATTCTTTTGAAAGCACGATGCTGCGAATCACATGTTTGATCTGGTCTGGAGCGTCTTTTTTCTCGAGAAACACCTTCGCGGCGGCATCAATCACGTTTTGCGGTGGTTTATCAGAGATCAAGCGCTTGGTCAGTTTGCGGGCAATGTAACGCGCCGTGCCAGGATGGGCTGCCAGCGCATCCAGCACATCCTGACCGTCTTTGGTGCTGGCTTGATCGGGTGGTAAAAAACGCCCGAGTACGGTTTTTTGAAAACGGTCATGCCAAGGTTGAAAAAAAGCGAAATTTCCAGTGTTGCTAAAGCCAGGTTCGTCAGTGTTATCGTCAATCCGCCAGCCCGTAAAACAGCGTGTCGCCTCGTAGACATCATCGTCCACATAGGCTTCAGGCTGCCCTTTGGCATAGCCTGGCACATCGCGTTGCCGTCCAACACCACGGTAATTTTCTGCGCCCATCGTATGCAGCTCGAACAATTCTCTGGCATAATTTTCGTTTGGTCCCGCGCGGTTGCTCGAGGCATTATCGAGGTATCGCAGCATGGCAGGGTGTTTGGCAACCGATTCGAGCATCACCCGAAAATTCCCGAAGGCATTGGCACGAATCACATCGCGGTCATAGCTCATGAAGGTTGGTCGAATCGAGTCGTCGCGTTCGGGATGCACGTTAAAATGGTTGTGCCAGAAATCAACCATCACCTCGAGCAACTGGCGTTTGCTGAAGACCATGCGCGTGATCGTGGCAAGCCGAGCCTCGAGCGTTGGAATGCCCATTTTTTGGTATTTCTTATCGTCTTTTTCGTCCAAGTTTTTGTAATAATCCGCCCATGCCACATCGAGTGGTTTGGTCAGCGACTCTAGGCTGGTCAATTTGGCATCGCAGTCTTGATCTTTGATTTTTTCTGGGTTCAATTGAACCTCGAGCCAATTTCGCAGTTTTTCGGCGTTGTTCCCTGGCAATTTGCGAAAAGCCTCCAAGTCACCAGGACGCCAACCGAGCGCAAGGCGGTTAAACACCACAACCTCGAGCGCAGGAATCGCAGGCTTTCCTGTTTTTCTCGTGTTCAGCAGAGGTTTTCCGGGCTTTACATCGCTCGAGAAACCTCGCAGATTTGCCTCGGCTTCCCTCGCACCCGCAATCACCGCCGCCGTGACTGCCAACGCCCCACCAGCGCGTAAAAATTTGCGCCTCGAGTTGACGGGTGTAACAACATGTTCGAGATTTACGGTGTCCAAAACATCTTCCTGCCCTGACTTGAGATCACCCATATGTGACTCCTTTGAACCTGGATTTTAAAAAGTGTAGTTCATAAACTCGAGTGCACCGTGAAAGGCATGTGATAGAACACTCATGACAAAAGTGAGCGGTCAGGGTTTGATTGCAACTTGCGGCGTAAAATCAGAATCTCAAGCCTCAAAAGCTGCGACAAATGAACTCTTTATGCGGTAGGGTACGCCTCACGCCCCGTGACACACATTTATTAAGTTGCGCACAGCGTACCCTACGGAACTCATTTTCTATTCGGTTTGAGAAGCAGCACCCTACTCGAGTTTGCTGACTTCACGACGTGGATTGCCTGACTTGTACGCGAGCAGCAACGCCTCAAGCGCCCGCCCACGGTGCGAAATCTTGCGTTTTTCTTCAACAGTCAGTTCCGCAAAGGTTTTGCCCAATTCTGGAACCAAAAACAATGGATCATAACCAAAACCAGCCTCACCGCGCGGTCCCTCGAGTATTAAACCCTCGATTTCACCTCGGTAAGACTCGACAAAACCGTCGGGATGGGCGAGCGTAATCACGCTGACAAATTTGGCTTTGCGCGGTTGCGGTACGTTTCTGATGTGCTCAAGCAAATGCAGATTGCGCTCGAGATCAGTTTTTTTATTGCCAAATCTGGCACTGTAAACCCCTGGCGCACCGTTTAGGGCTTCGACCTCGAGTCCAGAGTCGTCGGCAAGGGCAACCATTTTGGTCGCCAGTGAAATGCTGGCGGCTTTAATCAAGGCGTTTTCTTCGTAGGTTGCGCCGTCTTCGGGCGGCATGACAACGTTAAATTGGTCTAAGCCAAGCAATTCCCAACCCAAAGGACTTAAACCCTCTTCAAACTCGAGAAGTTTACCCGCACTGCTGGTGGCAAGAATCACACGCATAGAATGCGGCGAGTCTACCGTGTTAAGGCTCAAACCAACAAATCTCATTTAAAAATTAGGACTCGAGTCCGGCGGCTTTGAAGGCTTCAGCGACCACGATTTTTGCTTCACTCACAACCTCTTCGAGGTGTAATTGCCCCAAGAAGCTCTCGGCGTAAACCTTGTACAATTCTTCAGTTCCGCTCGGACGCGCCGTAAACCACGCGTTTTGTGTAGAAACTTTCAGACCACCGATGGGTTCATTGTTACCTGGTGCTCGAGTTAATTTGGCAGTAATCGCCTCGCCCGCCAATTCGGTCGCTGTGACCAAATCTGGCGCCATGCTCGAGAGCACCTTCTTTTGCTCACGACTGGCGGGCGCATCCTCACGGGTGTAAGCGCTTTTCCCAAATTCTTGCTCGAGGTCTGTGTAGTGCAAATCTGGGGTTTTGCCCGTAACCGCCGTGATTTCGGCTGCCAACAAACCCAGGATGATACCGTCCTTGTCGGTGCTCCAAGCCGTCCCATCAAAACGCTCGAAGCTCGCGCCCGCGCTTTCCTCGCCACCAAAACCGATTGTGCCACTGGCTAAACCTGGAACAAAATATTTAAAACCCACCGGCACTTCCAGTAAATTCCGCCCAAGTCTTGCCACCACACGGTCAATCAGGCTGCTCGAGACCAGGGTTTTGCCGACGCCCATGCTCGAGTTCCAATTGGGGCGATTTTGAAAGAGATAATTGATGCAGACTGCCAAGTAATGATTGGGATTCATGAGTCCTGTCGGCGTGACAATGCCGTGACGGTCGGCATCGGGGTCGTTGCCAATCGCCACATCAAAACGGTCTTTTAACTGAATTAAACTTGCCATCGCGTCGGGACTCGAGCAATCCATGCGAATCTTGCCGTCTTTGTCCACGGTCATAAAACCAAACGTGGCATCAATACGGTCATTAACGATCTCGAGTTTGACACCCAGCACATCACGAATCAATTCCCAAACTTTTAAACTCGAGCCTCCAAGTGGGTCAATTCCAATTCGGAGGCTCGAGTTTTTGATTGCTTCTAAGTTGACCACGTTTTGCAGGTCGCCCACATATGCCGAATCAAAATCGAACCTGATCGCTTGATTCCAAGCGCTGGCAAACGGCACGTGTTTGACACCCTCGAGATTGCGTTTGAGCAGTTCATTCGCTCTGGCTTGAATCGCGTTGGTGGCGTTGGTGTCCGCAGGTCCACCGTGCGGTGGGTTGTACTTAAAACCCCCGTCTGACGGTGGGTTGTGGCTGGGGGTAATGACGATGCCGTCGCTTTTGATGCTCGAGTTTCTGTTCGCGCCTAAAATCGCGTGCGAAACCAACGGCGTTGGCGTGTAACCACGGTTTTGATCAACGCAAACCTGCACGCCGTTTGCCACCAGCACCTCGAGCGCTGTGACCCAAGCGGGTTCGGACAGGGCGTGCGTGTCCATACCCATGAACAACTTTCCCGTAATCCCTTCCGATGACCTGTATTCCGCCACCGCCTGCGAGATTGCAGCAATATGATCCTCGTTGAAAGACCCCTTCAAACTCGAGCCACGATGTCCAGACGTGCCAAACGCCACGGTTTGCGCAATATCATCCAAATTGGGTTTTAGTGCGTAATACTCAGTAACGAGCCTCGAGATGTTTTCGAGCATCGAATGCGGCGCTGGTAAACCAGCCAGAGGTGAGCGAGACATACCAATAGACTATTACAAAAGACAGGAAAAACGCAGTTGAACAAAGTCCGAAGCTAACGTGCTTTCATTCAGCCACCGTTCAGTTAAAAGTTAAAGAATGAACCCAAGACAACCCCTGGAACAAAAGGGATAAAAGTTTCATCAGACTAAAAGAAAAAGGTGTACCCTGAACCCAGGCATACGCTTCACCGTACTTCAGAAATCTAGCTCCTCGAGCCAACCTCGAGACGGAGGTCAATCATGAACTTAGGCGCACCAGAAATTATCGGACTTCTAGTTGTGGCACTTGTTTTGTTCGGCGCAAACCGCCTTCCAGAGATCGGAAAGGGCTTGGGTAAAGGCATTCGTGAATTTAAGAAAGCCAGCAAAGAACTGACTGGCGAACTCGAGAGTTCATTCAAAGACGAACCCGTAACGACTCCTGCCAAGCAAAAAACCGAAGCTTAAGTCTAAATCATGGACAGCAACTCGGACGCAGGTTTTAAAGAAGCACCGCTTTTAGCACACCTCGAGGAACTTCGGCTGAGGCTGATTTACGCTGTCGTGTTCTGGGCGATTGGTTCTGGCGTGGCGTGGACGTACCACAATCAATTGTTTAATTTTTTACGCGCTCCACTTGAAAGTTATGTCAAAACTGGTGGCAAGGTCCAATTAACAGCCTTACGTTTGACCGATCAATTGACCACCGCCTTACAAATTTCGTTGTTTGCAGGCATTGTTTTGGCGCTGCCATTTGTGGTCTATCAAGTCTGGGCTTTTGTCGCTCCAGGTTTGACCAAATCCGAACGACGCTGGGGCGCACCATTTATTCTGGGCGTCGGATTCTCGTTTGGCTTGGGCGCGGCTTTCGCTTACTTCGTGATTCTGCCTTATGCCACCAGTTTCTTGCTGGGCGGTTTTCTGCCAGATGTCACCAACAGTTTAACGATTGCCGAATACGTCAACGATATCTTGATGTACCTTGGCATTTTCGGCTTGCTGTTCGAGCTGCCAATCACCATGTTCTTGCTTTCCAAAATTGGTTTATTGAACCCCAAACTGCTCTCGAGCATGCGCCGTTACGCAATCTTTGCAATCTTTGCCGCCAGCGCCATTTTGACCCCAACCACCGACTTGGTGAACATGTTAATGATGGCGGGACCACTGATTATTCTGTACGAAATCGGCATTGTGCTTTCAGGTATTGCCGTGCGCCAAAACGCTCGAGCACGCAAGGTTTTGGAAGCCAACCGAGTTGATGACGATTTCCAAGACGAATAAATTTGACTTCTCAACATTTCCCCCGTTAGACTTTACGCACATGCAAGCGACCTCGTACTTTTTTAAATAACACGACCCTCGAGTAACCTCGGGTGTCGTGTTTAACTTCGGCGAAAGCCGAAGTTTTTATTTGAGTTTGAAGTCAGAAAGAGGAACATCATGCCAGACGAAAAAATACAGGGCTACCGCCAACAAATTGACAGCATCAACCTCGAGATTCTGCAATTGCTTTCAAAACGCGCCAGCGTGGTCAGCGAAATTGGAAGTCGCCAAACCGAACTTGGACAAACACATTACGACCCCAAACGCGAATCTGAAATGCTCGAGAGACTTGAAGCCGCCAACCCAGGACCGTTCGCAGGCAGCACGATCAAGCAACTGTTCAAAGAAATTTTTAAAGCCAGCCTGGATTTGGAAGAAAAACAAGACAAGCCCAAACTGAAATACTCGAGAAAAGCCAAACCAGAAAACACCACCGTTGTTGTTTCCAGGGGCGATGTGCGCGTTGAATTTGGCGGCGCGGAAAAAGTCTTGATTTCAGGACCGTGCAGCATCGAATCCTGGGAGCAAATGGAAAGCACCGCCGCGTTCGTGGCATCCAGGGGGGTGAAATTGCTGCGTGGAGGCGCTTACAAACCCCGCACCAGCCCTTACGGCTTTCAAGGCTTGGGCGAAGAAGGACTGCAATACGGCGCAAAAGCCGCCGCCATGCACGGACAGGTATTTGTAGCTGAAGTCATGGATACCAGGGATGTCGAACTTGCCGCGCAATACGCCGACATGCTGCAAGTCGGCACGCGCAACGCGCAAAATTTCGCGCTCTTGAAAGAAGTCGGCAAAGCTGGCAAGCCCGTTTTGTTAAAACGTGGCATGAGCAGCACGATGGAAGAATGGTTGCTGACCGCCGAGTACATCCTCTCGAGCGGCAATGACCAGATTGTGCTCTGCGAACGCGGCATTCGGACCTTCGAGAAATGGACGCGCAACACCCTGGATTTAAGCGCGGTTGCGGTGGCAAAACTCGAGACTCACTTGCCCGTGATTGTTGATGTGACCCACGCCGCAGGACGCCGCGACATTCTGATTCCACTTGCCAAAGCTGCATTGGCTGTCGGCGCGGATGGCGTGCATGTTGAAGTTCATCCGAACCCTGCCACCGCGCTTTCTGATAACGAACAACAACTTGATTTCGCTGGATTCGATCAGTTTATGCTCGAGGTCAAACCGATGCTGGGCTGGAAATAACGGCACGGCTCGAGAGTTGGTTCTGACTTGAACATTCATGACTTCGTAATTACAAAAAATTAGCAATTCTTCTACCCTCATCCCCACCCTTCTCCCAACATCGGGAGAAGGGAGCTTTATTTCTATCTCGAGAAGCGACCATGCCCGTAGCGACCCAGCCCGTTAGGTGCTTCTTTAGGGTCAAGACAGCTACATCTTATGGTCAAGAAACCGAGTTATTGCGTTCCAAAGCCTCTTTTGCTTGCCTTTACCACAACCATCACAATGAAAATACTCAGGGACTTTTTGTACAAAATTGTTTTCTCAAAATCACGCTCGAGACGTAAACTAAATTATGCTGAAGAACATTTTCGATGCCATCATGAAAGTCACCGACCCGCGCCCTAAATATACGGGCGCAAGGTGTTTGGTCGAACGGCAAGTGGTTGGCGGCTGCGACCTGTGTATGCAAGCCTGCCCTCACGACGCTGTACGAATTACTGACCGCGTTGAAATCATCGAAGCCGATTGCACGGGTTGCGGTTTGTGCGTTCAAGTCTGCCCAACGGGGGCGCTCGAGTACGAACTGCCAGTAATGCTGAATAGCCTGAAAAACCAGGGTACGACCTACAGTTTGGCAATGGGCGATGAGCGTGTTAACACCAGCCTCAAATGCTCCAAAGTCCCAGGTGATTCACCCACCACACTCTGCCTGGCTCGAGTCAGCCCAAGCATGATTCTGGCATCCAGCGCCTGGGGACAAAAACTGACCTTGATTCGCAGCGATTGCAGCACATGCAGCCTCGGCGGGAGTACCGTGCCGCAAGCCATCGAAAACGTGCTCGAGATTGCCCGCGCGTACCGCGAAAACATTGGCGCAGTGGTTGCCGAAGTTGTGCAATACGGCGTCAGCGAAGCCCCAGAACTCGAGGCTGCAAAACCAGCACCCGTTCAACCCACCGTCAACGTCTCGAGACGCGATGCGTTTAACGTCTTCGGCTCGAGTTTAAAACGCACCACCGCCGATTTGATTCCCGAAAATCCGTTCCCTGGCATCAACACCAAACTCGAGGCTGCGCCAGTGCCAGATGAGTGGACTTGGCGCAAGAAAGCTTTACGCCCAAAGCCTGAAAATGAAACGCTGCAATACTGGCCAGCACCAATCGTCAACGACGACTGCATTTTCTGCCCAGTCTGCCAGAACGTCTGCCCGACCAACGCCGTCACCAGAACTCGAGAGACGGACGGAACATTTCAGATAATGCTTGAGACGGCGGCTTGCACGGGCTGTAATGCCTGTGTTGTCTCGTGTCCACCCGCCGCCATGACCTTGGAGCGACAAGTAAAATTTGGGCTTCTCGAGCAAACCGTGATGCTGCACGAGGGAAGCGGGGAGTAGGCAGTTACAACGTCCGAATTTAATTGTATTTTCCTTGTCAGACACAAAAAACCAGTCATTGTGCTGTCTACCCTCATCCCCGACCCTTCTCCCGTCTTGACCATAAAACGCACCTGCGGGCATGGTCGCAACATCAGGAGAAGGGAGCTTATTTCTTTTACACGTGTGGCTCGAGGTTCTTGTCCTTCTCCCGCCGTGCGGGAGAAGGTGGCAGCGAAGCTGACGGATGAGGGTGGCGTAATGGCTACCCAGATAAAAAATGTGTTTATCAGCTTGATTAAATCGGAATTCTCAATGAATTGGACTACCTCTTTTCGGCTGTCTTGGCGAGTAATCCTCGAGTTGATTGTCCCAGCCCAAAATTTGCTAAACTGTTCCCATGTTCCATATTCCCAAAAACCCAGTCGCACTGACTTCTTGGATGGTCGGCAATCTATCATTCGCTTTTTTCGTGTTCTGGACTGCCACCAGCTTTTTCCCAGGCACGGAATGGACTGCTGGCGCAATGCTGGTCGAATTTGGCATCACAGCGCTCAGTTTTGCCATCGGTTTGTACTTAATGCACATCAACAACGATTAAACCCATCAAATATCAAGCTCGAGTCGTTGAGGCTCGGGTTTTTTATTGTTCTCCCCTATTCAGGCATCTGGGGACGCATCTTGCCCCGTGTTAATCTGCGCGTATTCTCAGGGGAATCCTTGGCGGGATTTCATGGTTTTCGCAACACTTATTTTGGAGGTTTTTGAATGCGTTACTTAACGGCGGGCGAATCTCACGGTCCGCAACTGACCACGATTTTAGAAGGTTTACCAGCGCAAATTCCATTGCTCGAGTCTGATGTCAACGCTTGGTTGGCACGGCGGCAATTGGGTTACGGGCGTGGACGCAGAATGCAAATCGAGAAGGACACCGTAGAGTTCTTGTCGGGCATTCGGGCTGGACGAACCACAGGCGCTCCCATCACCCTCAAAATCGAGAATTCAGACCATAAAAACTGGACTGAGATCATGGATGTCAACCCAGGAAACGAACCGCGCAAGAAGGCGTTGACCGCCGCCAGACCAGGACATGCCGATTTGGTGGGCGGCATGAAATACCGTCACAAAGACTTGCGTGACGTGCTCGAGCGAGCCAGCGCCAGAGAAACCGCGTCTCGAGTAGCAGTCGGCGCAATAAGCCTCAAGTTGCTCGAGGCGTTGGGTGTACAAGGCGCAAATTTTGTGGATCGGCTCGGCGGGATTTCCTCGAGCGTGCCGTTCTCTTGGGATGCGCTCGAGGTGATTGAAAACTCGCCCGTGCGATGCCTCGACAAAAACGCCGAAATGCAAATGATTGCCAAGATTGACCAAGCCAAAGAAAACGGTGACACCCTCGGCGGCGTGCTCGAGGTTCGCTTCCGTGGACTTGTGCCAGGTTTGGGATCGTACTCGCACTGGGACAGAAAACTCGACGGACGCATTGGGCAAGCGATCATGGCAACCCAAGCCGTCAAAGGTGTCGAAATTGGACACGGCTTTGACAACGCCGACCAACCAGGCTCGAGCGTTCACGATGCCATTTTTTACCGCGACTCGAGCGCCTCAAAAGGCGCTTACGACCGCAACACCAACGGCGCGGGAGGACTCGAGGCTGGCATGACCAACGGCGAGGAGTTGATCGTGCGCGTGGCACTCAAGCCAATCGCCACCCTGATGAAACCCCTGCCCACCGTGGATGTGGTCACGCATGAAGCCGCCGACGCCGCCCGAGAACGATCTGACACCACGGCTGTCCCTGCGGCTGGAGTCATCTTTCAATGCGTGATTGCCATTGTGCTCGCCGAGGCGTACCTCGAGAAATTTGGTTGCGATACCCTGCCCGAAATGCTCGAGCGGCTCGAGGAGTACAAGAAGTTTATTGCCACGTATTGATGAAATACTGGTCTGTGATAATCTAACATGAGATGATGACTCGAGAATTGTTGCTGGCATTAAAAAAATCCTTTTGGAAGAGTCCTGCCGTTGTTTTCGGCTTGGCTTCTAAATAGGCGTTTTCATGCCTTCGATTGAACTGATTTGTGTAGATCAGCATGAAGGTCTGATCTTACCAAAACTGGCATTTGCAGTACGTTCCGAGCCTGTTCTTCAGTCCCACCGCAGTCCTTCACCATTATTTCAATCAGACTTCGATCAGGTTCGAGGCTACATTTATCACCTTGGAAATCCTAACTGCGACAAACTTGAATACGAAGGTCCTTTTTTCGCTTACGAATTGTTGAGCGAACGCTGTCAAGGTTCTTCGCAATCACGCTTTATGGAATTTGCTCCAGAATTCGTTCTAGGTGTCCGTGAGCTAATTGGGTTGCTTCTCAAAGTTTCACCTATTGGTCGTGTGATTTTTACAACTGATTGGCAATTCGGTCCAAGTTCCGCAAAAAGATACTCAGAAACTACCGAAAAGAGTTTCTGGGCGTCACACACCAACCAAAAACTCCGAATGAATGCACTTTATCCAATTATTTCAAATTCCGTAGTAAAACCTGCAAAAACCAAACTCGAGCTTTAACCTCGAGCTTCAATTATCATTCCACCTTTGGAATTTGGATTCTCGAGTTATATTAAGGAGTTCACAAAATGGAAGCAGTTGTTGACGAATTCATCAAAACGCTCCAAGATCGTTTTACAAAAAACATGCGCCGTCACGCCAAAATCGACTGGGACGCGGTGCAAGCAAAACTGGAAACCAATCCTAAAAAACTCGAGGTGCTTTTTGAAATGGAACGCACGGGCGGCGAACCCGATGTGATTGGTGTTGACGACCAAACCAAAGCATTTATTTTCTGTGATTGTTCGCCAGAAAGTCCATCAGGCAGACGCAGCTTGTGTTATGACCGCGATGCGCTCGAGGCTCGAAAAGAAAACAAACCAATAGCAATAGTCTGGAATGTTTTAGGCTGCCTTCACCCCAAGATTTAGCGTGTCCTGCACAACCTCCCAGAATTTATCAACACTCACTTCCGCAGCTACCAACCGAATAATCCGACTCGCAAACAACTCGTTGTACGCACGTCGTTTAGAATCCTCCATGCTAAACACGAAATCCTGCGCATCACCCTCAAACACCAACAACTGCTGCGCTCGAGCTAAACTCGTCACCAGAAAACTCGCATTCCAATGAAACTCCATCGCCTGAACTGATCGTGACTGACAATCCATCAACCCCGCGAATTGTTTGGCATCTCGAAACGGGAATTCCATTTCAAACCGTGCTCGATAACACTCCGTCACTTCAAGTGCTTCATGCTCGAGTTTCGTGCTGAACAGCACTTCACGCCTTTGCCGTCCGTTCACCTGCCAGAGAATGCAAACCACCCGAATGTCGCGTTTTAACGCCTTTGAGTACAAGACGCTCGAGTACACGATCTGATCGTCGTTACAAACCTCGAGATTCCAACGCGAGAAATCTTGCCAATCCACTTTGCCATCAAACTGTTTCGGACGACCTGCTTTACCCGTTGGTGCTCCTGTGTACTTGTAATTCAGGTTCGCATCGATTCTTAACTTCCCAACACAAGTTTGCCCAGCCTGAACGATCCCATCAACCCAAGTTTTTTTAGCGTAGTACGCATCGGCAACCACACACTCGATTTGATCTCGTAAATCGGGTGGCAGTAGCTCGAGTACGTTCTGAACATGATTCGTATAATGATCCACTCGAGTTCGATCACTCGGCAGCACACTTGGGGTTTGCAAAGCCTGAACGGGTATGGCTTGCCGATACTCGAGATCAATCAGCGTGCAGCAACTGAGTTCAAGGCTGGGAATGGCTTTACCGAGTTTAGAATCCCAGAATTTCGCTAACCCTGGAGTGCGTTTACCTGCTTTACGCAGGTTCGTGCAGTCAACACCGAGGATCAAGCGTTTTCCCATACGTTGACTGGTTTGCAGGGTTTGGATCAGGCTTGTGGTGACGAGTATCCAGTCGAGTGGTTTCTCGAACCAATTTCTGAAGCGACCATGCCCGCAGGTGCATTTTATGGTCAAGAACGTTTTCTCGTTTCGGTGACTGAATCGCTCGAGGTTAGCGTAGTTGATTCGACTTGGAATGGCGAGTATCACGGTGCAGAGCAGTTCAAGGAAGGCGTTTTGGGTGGTGCGAAGGTTGAGCTTGGACAGAACTTGGTTTAGGATGTTCATTGGAAGCCGTTCTTGAGCGTGTTTTTAGTCACTCACAGCTTAATGGGTGGCTTCCACTTTCTCAAAACATTCCGAACCATTGAATAGGCAACGCTGTTGAAATGGCGTCCTCCATCGGTATTGAGTTGCTGACCGAACAACAGTACCGAGAATTGCAGGAACTTGGGGAATTCGACAAGAAAACCTCGAGTTGGGTGGAAACGCCAATCGAGATCAGGGATCGTGGTGGTGCGCTTTTTTGTGATCGTCGTTATGACCATGTTTTTGTGTATCACAATGGCGCAGATTCGTACTATGCCGCCAGGGGTTTTAGGGGACGGTTGACGGTTTAACGCTTAAAACTTACGCACTTCAGAAAATCAAAACCGAAATATTGTGCTCAACTGTTGTGCGTTCCAACGTAGGGGCTAGGCATGCCTAGCCCCTACAGAACAACGGTTTTTGAATAAAGGACTGGAGTCTTTATTTGATTTTTTTGTTCAATTGCGTAATGTCTTCGCTTTCGATTTGAACGACTATAGCAGGTTAATTTGATTCCAATTCAAGCTCGAGAATGATTTCAAAACCAAATATTTGAAGACCAAGCTCGAGCATTCTATCTCAAGCTTTAAGCAAGTGCTCGAGTTGTCAAAACGTTGAGCATCTTGACAGCAAAACATTTTTATGTAACACTAGTTACACGAAACGAGCGTTACATTAATGGGAAGAGACCTAGACCCCACCATCAAAATTGCCTTGCTCGAGAAGATACTGCAATATCTTTTGGAACACGGCATCCACGAACTCAGTCTTCGCCCTCTGGCACAGGCTTTGGGTACAAATGCCCGAATGCTGATTTATCACTTTGGTTCTAAAGAGCAACTGATTGTCGAGACGCTCGAGCTAGCTCAGCAGAGGCAAATTGAGGCTTTGAGCAGCAGTCCAAAGCCCAAGAAAAGCGCCAAAGCCGAATTGGTGTACCTCTGGAAATGGTTTTCGTCAGATGAATTCTTACCGTTTGGAAAACTACTTTTTGAAATCGAGGCGCAAGCCATCAACGGTAATACCCAATACGCGACATTTGCCACCCAGATTTTGGAGGGCTGGATCATTTTTATCCAAAGTCGCTTTGCAGGTTGTAGCGCCAGCACTGCCAATCTAATCGTGAACATGATTTCTGGTTTATTGATTGACAAGTTGGTGACGCAAAATTCAAAACGGGTGGAAGCTTCGTTTGAAGCCTTTGCAAG
>JANMUC010000590.1:0-9314 GCA_031391225.1 Deinococcales bacterium | reverse complement strand
CAACCCCGCGCTCGTGCGCGCGAAAGCTGCGCTCTCCGACGGAGTGCTATATTGTGGCGCGTACTCCCCATGAATTCGATGTTCAAGCGGATAAAATGCCAGCACAATACGGTTTTTAGGAATTCCTGCACGCTCGAGGTCAACACCCACACCAGTTGATGTACGGTCTTGTTGAATCCAAAATTTATTGTCAATAATATCAACATGGGCAACAATTCGATGAATTCGCTCAGAACCTTTCCAACTCACCTCGAGCAACATAAAATGCAAATTTTCACGATCAAATACGGTCAAACCAGTGTCTTTGTAACCATACTCGAGCCATTCTTTGAGAATCGTTTCAATGATATTTATGTCTTGGGGATTTGCGGTAGCCATCTGGAGATCACCTCTTTCGTTACGTCATAGACGATCACAACAAAATTTTGAGATTTTAGAAGCCGTTGACCAATTCGTAATCTCCCAAACGTCCAACTCGAGGGCTTTTTTGACACTGGCATGGTAAATGTCACGTCTTGGCATATCAAACCATTGGATGACGACGGACGCTCGAGTAACTTCCTGTCACATAATGCTCGAGTTGCCGTTCAATATCCGTCAGCAAACCACTCGCGCCAAACCTGAACAGATGAGGCTCGAGCCATTCGTTGCCGAGTTCTTCTTTCATCAAAAACATGAACTCGAGGGCGGTTTTGGCGGCGCGAATGCCACCGGCGGGTTTGTAACCAATTTTAAATCCAGTTCGCTCGAGGTAGGCACGGATTTGGCGCACCATGACGAGGCTGATCGGCAGGGTGGCGTTCACGCTTTCCTTGCCCGTGCTGGTTTTGATAAAATCCGCGCCCGCCATCATCGACACCAATGAGGCTCGAGCAACGTTGGTGAGGGTGGCGAGTTCGCCTGTGCCGAGGATGACTTTGAGGTGCGCTTCTCCGCAGGCTTCGCGGAAGGCTTTGACTTCACGGTAAAGCGCTTCCCAATCGCCGCGCAAAACATTACCTCGAGTAATCACAATGTCAATTTCTTTTGCTCCAGCTTTGACGCTCGAGCGGATTTCCTCGAGTTTGGTGTGCATGGGGCTTAACCCTGCGGGAAAACCCGTGCTCACGGCGGCAACGGGAATACCCGAACCCTCGAGCGATTTCACGGCGGTTTCGACCAGGGCATGATAGACACAAACCGCGCCAGTGGTGATGCCCAAGTTGGTGGCGTTCATACGCTCGAGAAGATCGGCGCGGACGGGTTGACGGGCTTTGGCGCAAAGACGTTGAACGTTGCCTGGGGTGTCATCACCAGCCAAAGTCGTCAGGTCAATTAAAGTTATGGCACGGAGCAACCACGCCGCCTGCCAATCTTTTTTAACCGTGCGCCGCGTCGAAATCGTGCTCGAGCGGCGTTCAACCGCACTGCGATTGATTTTGGTGCGCATGACCCACTCGAGGTCGAGTTCCATGCCTGGGTTGCGTTCGATGTGAAGCAGATCAGAGAATGCTTGACTCATGGTGAGTTCAGTCTACTCCAAGTCGTGATTCTCGAGAAATAGCAAGGGGCGCGATTGCTCGCGCCCCTTGTTACTGGTTGTGCAAATTTATTTAGCAGCTTTTGCAGCGTTTTTGGCTGGGCGACCACGTTTGCCTGTACCACTGGTGGCTTTGGCTTTGCGTGGACCTGCGCGGTGTGAACCGTAACGCTTGCCGGCAACGTGGGTTGCCATCTCTTGCAATTGTTCTGGGGTGTACTTGCCAGCTTGAATGTCCTCTAAGCTTGGCATGGTCATTTGCGCACGGTTGAGGACTTTGGTGGTACGAATACCTGCTTTGGCACTGTTAAACCAATTTTCAAACGCGGCTTGGTCAATAATCACGAAGTTTGTGACTTCGCGGGTGGCGCTTTTGCCACTACGTGAGGTGGCTTTGGCAAGTTTGAACTTGCTGTTGGCATCGTTGCGATTGAGCGGAATGGCTTTGCCACTTAATCCACCATCTTTGATCGCGTTGACGATTGCGTTGTAGAGGCTTGCACCTTTGTACGAGGTGTTTTCTGAAATGATTTGATCCACAGTTTTGTATGCCATAGACTTTTATGTTAAGCATTAACACTTGAGTTTGTCAAATCAAGTCATATTTCATTGGTGTTCAATGCTCGAGATTGAATCAATAAAATTTTAAAGAGCAAGAAAATTTTGATTCCGCGAAAGATTTTATCTCTTTGCATCTCGAGTTGAAATATACCCGTTTTAAATTGTTTTCTGATTGATAAACCAGGCGAAATTGATTTATTACGCTTGAGTTATGTTTGGTTTGATCTCGAGCATTTCAAACCGATGAACGATTGATTTGTCTTTTTCGGGGAAAAAATAAAGATTGAACGAACAGGATCAGTTGATCAGAAAAATCAAGAAATCTTAGGACTACGTTGGAAAACCTTAGCTTCGTTTTAT
This sequence comes from Deinococcales bacterium, assembly GCA_031391225.1. Classification (GTDB taxonomy): domain Bacteria; phylum Deinococcota; class Deinococci; order Deinococcales; family JAAFIG01; genus JANXTZ01. The sequence continues at coordinate 6,874 of JANMUC010000590.1, read as the reverse complement.
TGCTCGAGCAAACAATCAAAAGTATTTTAGAGTCAAAAACTTTGGCAATAAACTTCAGTCAGAGAAATGTGTGACATACCTCTCTGGCTGAGTGTAAATCTCGAGGGATAAATTAATAAGGCAATTTAAAAACCTTGTAAACTCTCAACAGTCATAAATTGCCAACTCGAGCCACCATCTTTGGATTGCATCACCAATTTAGCGGGGAAATTGCGATTGGCAACAATCCGATCTAAGGTTAAACGTACATTCTTGCCCGCATCATCAATTTGAGGCAGGCTTGCTTGGTAATCCTCGAGCTTTAAAGCCAATTTCCAGCGCGGCTCGAGCAATAATTTAGATAGGGCAGTGTCTTTGCTGGCTTCAAAGGTTTTAACCAGTGGTCCAACCAGTTCGACAATCACTGCATTTGCCCCTCTGGCAAAACGAACCCGTGGTCCAGGTCCAAAAGCCACGTTTTCACATTTCAGTGGTGCATTAGACGCATCGGACGGGGCATCAAAACTGAGCGCGGGTTGTCCAGGTCGCTCGAGTTGGTATTGACGCGAGAAGCTCACGCTGTTGCCAGAAATCGAGCCTGTATCAAGACCGCCGCCCTGAATAAATTCGGAGAGCGCCAATTCAGAACCCTCATCTCCAGCACAGCGCACACTCGGCGTGCCAAGACTGGCAGCATTGCTCGAGGAGCCACCTTGCAAGATTGGTCTTAAGATCAGACCCAAACCAACCCCAGCCGCAATCACCAACGCCCAAACCCAGATTGGTGTGGATTCTTTCGGCGTATTTTGTTGAAATTTCACGCCGTCATTCTAATACAATTCTGGAAGGGGCTATACTGACGACCGTGAAACTTCACAGACCCACAACTCCAGAGACTCGAGTTGAGTTCCCAATCCCAACTGGAAATGCCATTACAGGCATTCTGGAGTTTAAAGCTGGCACGCGCCTGCCACTCGAGGGAACGAGCGTGCACGACCAAGACGAGATCAGTTTTATTTTGAGCGGCAAACTGTCCGCAACATCGGGCGGAGAATCGTGTACCCTTCAAGCGGGCGACATTAGTTTTATCCCAGCGCTCGAGCATCACTGGGCAATCGTGCTCGAGGACACGCGCTTGGCTTACGTACTGATTCCCAGAACTGAAGGACGTTAATGCCAAAATACCCGCACATCAAAGCCACCTTAAAAGCCCGTTTATTGGCTGGCAAATACCGCGAAGGCGAACCGATTCCCAGCGAATCCCAGGTCGCCAGCGAGTTCAAAGTTTCACGCATGACCGCCAGACGTGCTGTAGACGAACTCGAGCGTGAGGGTTACGTCTACCGCGTGCAAGGTGCGGGTTCGTACCCGACAGGCAAACGCTTCAGGCAAGGCGTGTTTCGGATTCGCAGCCTTGAAGAACTGGCACTGGAGCTTCCAGACCAACCATTGCCATTCACCAAAGTTTTAAAAGCAGGTATTTCCACCGCCACACCCAAAGTTACCGATGCCCTCAGAATCGCGCCAAACACCGCCATCCTCGAGATTATTCGGCTTCGCGGTTTGGGCGACCTGCCCGTGCTGCTCGAGAAACGCTTTCTCAAACTCGAGCAAACCGAAGCACTTTTAAAAACCGATCTTCGCGTTGAAAGTCTGCACGATACTTTGGTTGGTACGCTCGGCTTGAGCATTTCACGCGTCGAACAAACCCTGGAAACCGCCAACTTGGAGCATGAAAACGCCAAACTGCTCGAGCTTCCTGTTGGAGCTTCCGCCTTTTTGATGAAACGCATCAGTTTTTCTGGTGATCTGCCCCTTGCCTACACCCGTTACTGGGTGCGCAGTGATCGTCGGGCGTTTGTCAGCGTGTTTGAACCGTAGAATCTCGAGAAAACAAAAATTCCCAACTCGCTTGAAACTCAAGTTGGGAATTTTATATTTTGCTGCTTAAGCTTGCATTCGGCGTTGCGGTTGCTTCATGACCTGCTCGGCTTGAGCGGCGGCGGCTTGACCCGCTTGCGCTCCAAAAACCCAGGCGAGTTTCAGCATGAAAAGCGTGGTGTCAGCATCGCCTGCGGCAACTCGAGCGCGGAAGTAATCCTCTACACCTGGCGGCAATGGCATTTCTTTCAAGGCTGCCTCGTGTTCGGATTTCATTTGTTTCATAACCTGTTCAAAATCCATGACCACACTTTATACGACCAGACTCAGATTTCGTGTGAGCAAAGATACAACTCGAGTTAATGATTGCTGCTTGCCTTGTCGTTTTCAGCCTCAGCAATCGCGTTTAAAAGCGCATCATACGGACTCGAGCCAGTGCCACCATGAGCGCGGTCAGGACGATCCACCCAGGCTTGGTATTCGTTCCCAACTTTGCGAATCAAGAGTTCCGCATAACCAGCCTCGAGCGTCCGAGCAAAAAGCGCATTCAAATCGCTCGAGACGTGCGCGAATCCTTGACTTGCCAGCACTTTTCGCAAGGTAATGTCTCTGATTTCCATCGTCCCACCAGTTGCAAAATAGCGTGAAAGGGTTTGCGCCCAGTCTCCCCTGGCGGTAATCGGAGCCATGCGTTCTAAGGCAATCTCGAGGTCCAATTCGGTTGGCTTGTGGTATTTGTTTTCGTGCAAAATCAATTCGGTTTGAATACGAGGTCGCACTGGCGGCGTTTCATCAGGCACACCAATCGTTAAACCCGCAAACGGCAGCACGCCCTCGGGAAGCTCGAGGACTTCAACCAGTCGCTCGAGTTCGCCAAGAATGCCACCAATCCAGCAGCCTTGATAACCCAGCATTTCGGCGGCAACCAGCATGTTTTGCGCCGCCATGACCGCATCGCCAATCGCAAAATGAATCGCGGCGGCGCTCCAATCGCCAAACTCGTACCCTTTTAGCTCGAGCAACTTTTTAAGGCGGTTGACATCTGCCAGCACAATAAAGGTTTCAGATGCCGTTGCCATGTGCGGGTTGTTGGAAACTCGAGCGATTTCTTCACGCAGGGCAGGGTCGGTCAAGCGCACAAACGAATACATTTGCGCGGTGGCATCCGTTGGGGCGCGTTGTGCCGCCCAAACAATCTGCTCGAGATGTCCTGGCTCGAGAGGGACAGACTTGTACTTGCGAACAGTGCGGTGGTTGGCGAACACTTCAAGGCGCGGGTCTGGGATCATCGCCAAAAGCTTAACGTGAGGTTTGCACTCGAGAATGTGTTTTGCGCATCATCGGGGAACGCTCAAGGTGAAATGCAGAATTCAGACCCAGCTATTTTCGACTTGGTAATTTTCGTGGTGTAAACTGCTATGTGCCCCGCCCAGTCCGTGAACAACGACTCGCTGCCGAACTCTTGCTATTCGGACAGCCTGTATTGCGTATGGCGAGCAAGAACCTCGAGTTCCCCAGTCGTAAATTGCTGGCATTGCTGACGTATTTGGCACTTCAGGGCAGCACCTCCAGGGCAGAACTGGCAAGTTTGCTGTGGGATGTTGCGGAGGACCGCGCTCGAGCCAATTTACGCGGCGAGTTGTACCGCATTCGAGACACGCCATTTGCATTGCTTCTCGAGGAAAGTGATGGGCGTTTATCTCTTGCCAAGCATGTCATCACCGATTTGGCACTTTTTGAAAATTTGCTGTTTAGAAATGATTTGCGCGGTGCGTTGGCACTCAGGCGCGGAATGTTGCTCGAGGGTTTTGACGTACCCGAAATTTCCGATTTTGAAGATTGGTTGCTGCTGGCAAGAGAACACTGGCAAGAACGCTATTTGGAAGTGCTCGCGGTTCATGCCTCACAAGTTTTTGGCTTAAAACAATGGCAGGACGCTCGAGATGCGTATCAAGAAATACTGGATGCCGACCCGTGGCGCGAAGAGGCGTTACGAGGTCTGATGCGGAGTCTGGCGCAGGCTGGTGATGTCAACCGTGCCCTCGAGCGCTTTGAACGTTTTCGTGTGGCACTGAATCAGACTTTGGGAATCGAACCCGCCGCCCAAACCCTTGAACTGATGGCACAATTGCGAAAACCAAATGTTGCCACGGCAAAATTCTCGAGCAACCTGATCGGACGATCACGCGAGTGGGCGCAAATCGAAGAGGCTTGGAACGCAGGGATTTTTATCTTTATTTACGGCGAACCTGGCGTTGGCAAAACCCGTTTGGCGCTCGATTTTGCCAGGTCAAAAGGTTCAATCAGCCTGATTGAAGGGAATCTGGTAGATGCCATCGCACCACTTGGACTCAGCACCAGAATCTTACAAAACATTTTGCCCAAAGTGCAGCTCGAGGACATACCAACCTGGGTGCGACTCGAGTTGGGTCGTCTCGTGCCAGAGTACGCCCTGGACTTACCCAATGAAACCAGCGGAGTGGCACTCGAGGGGAAAATACGACTTTTTGAGGCGATCACGCAATTTATGTTGCCCAGTTTTCAAGGTTCAAAAACCATTGTGATCGACAACGCGCAATTTCTGGACATCACCAATTTAGAATTGGGCGGTTATTTGTCCGTCAGGGTGGCTGAAAAACCCTTCGAGATCAAGACCATGCTGACCTTTCGCAACGACGAATTGCACCCCGAGAAACAAAGTTTGCTTGACGAATTTGTGCGGTCTGGACAAGCGATTCGCGTTGACCTCGAGAAGCTTGATCTGGGTGCGGTCAAGCAATGGTTAGCGCAAGACCCAGAACCAAACTTTGACGCAAACCGCCTGCACACGGTCACTGGTGGCAATCCGTTTTTCATGCTCGAGACCTTAAACGCTTGGCGCGAATCTGGAATGCCCAACCCAAACGCACCGCAGCCGCGTTCTGAAAGTGTCAATGCCTTGTTGCAAATGCGTTTAGACCGACTGCAACCTGGCGCTCGAGACCTGGCTCGGGTGGCAGCGTTAAGCGGCTCAGATTTTGGCTTGCTGTTTGCCGCTCGAGTCTTAAATTCGGACGCGCTGGGCTTAAGCGAAATTTACGAGCAACTCGAGCAGGCTGGAATCATGCAAATGGGGCGTTTCAGTCACGATTTGATGACCCAAGCCGTACTTGACTCGATCCCCGCTTTAACCCGTGAAGTTTTGCACTCGAGAATTCTTGAAGCGCTCGAAGCCGTACCGTTTGAACGCGGTCAAGCCGCGACACGTCTGCGCCATGCGACAGCGATCAATAACACGCAAAAAATACTGTTCTGGGCTGAAAAAGCAGCTTTTGAAGCGCTCGAGTTGTTCGCGTTTCAAGATGCCGCCACGTACTTTCAAATTGCCCTCGAGCAACTGGCAAAACTCGAGCCTGACACGGCACTCGAAGCAAAATTACGTTCGGGTTTGAAACAAGCGTTGCAATAACTCGAGATTCTGAGCATTTAAAACCTACAAACAACAGTTTAATTTCGACTCAAAATCATCAATTAACCGTCCAGGAAAGATTTTTTCTTGCGACGACAATTCGACGCTGCATATTGCAAACTGTCTTAAAGGGGTGCGAGGTGCTGACGCGTCAAGTGTACGTGCTGAAAATCTGGCGGGACACCAGGGGCGAAGTTCACGCCACTTTAAAAGATGCTGTTGAGAACCAAACCCAACATTTTCCAGACCTCGAAGCAGTCATGGAGTATCTGAAAACACAATTCAAACCCGTCACGCTCGAGTTTGACGCGCAACCCGAACAGTAAAGCCATTCATAGTCTAACGTTCAAGGTTTACCACTTGAGAATCACAGTCGAATTCGTATAGCACAAGCTTTTTGCGTTCAGACTTATTTCAGAGGGGCGAGGTTAATTTAGATCCAACAGCGAAGACCTCGCTTCAAGCTTTAAAAGAGGAGCATTCAACCAAATTTATAAATTCGTGCAATCACCATTTCAACCCGTCACCCTCGGGCTTTAAACGCGACCCGAAATTGAAAAGGAGCAAAAATCATGAAAAAAGAAATCATGTTCATCCTCTCGAGCTTCCTGCTCGCACTTGGTTTAACCGCATGCCCAGGTGGAGGCACACCCCCTCCTGGACAGGGAAATTTGTCAGCAACTTTTAGCAATGCCAGTGGCACGACCAGCATTACACAAACACCATTTTCAGCAACCGCAGGGGTCAACAAATCAACTTCGCTGAATGCAATCATTATCGCTGGCAAACAAGGAAACCGTTTGGTGACACTCAGTTTCACACCAGTCATCACTGCCAACCGAACTTGCACCGTCAAAGAAGAGTGCAGTATTGCCATTGTCGAAAATGGCGTAAGCGCAGGTTCATCGGTCATCAATCTCAATGCCACAGTCGGTGGCGGCAATCTTGTGATCTCGGGGACTGCCACGTTTAAACAAATAAACGGCGCGACTTTTGACGCGCAAATCAGTGGCACACTTCCCTACACGCCATAATCCTCAATTCTGATTCTCGAGCAACATCACTGTCATCAAAAAATTCAGAAACTCGAGGTGCGTATGAAACTTTCCAAAATTTTAAGATTGTTCGTTGTCCTGATGGTGTTCGCAGTTGGTCAAAACACCTGGGCGCAAGGTTTTAGTATTGGTGTGGGTGTTGACTTACCCACCATTGTCGAGGTACGCGTTGCTTATGAGACAAACGACTTCGGTGTGCGAACCTATCTGGGTTTAGCAGGCTTGTTGGGCGCAGACATTTATGCCAAAGGCGTTTTTGGCAATTCAGATAGAGGTTTTAGGCTTGGACTGGGTATCTTCACAGACCTGAGAGGAATTGCATACCGAGGTGTGATTGGAACAACCTGGGCAATCAGTCCAAACGTTGTCCTCAGCTCCGAGTGGCGACCAATGTACATCCCATCTTTATGGGCTGATACTTCAGGCTCAAACCCACTTGTCAATATTGGTTACACACTGGCACGGGCATTTACGCTGTTCTCAATGACCATTTCGCTCGAGTATCACTTCT
>JANMUC010000242.1:0-2363 GCA_031391225.1 Deinococcales bacterium | reverse complement strand
GTTTTTACCTGGCACAACAGCATTGATGGTCCCGCGCACCGACGACGGAAGGGTTTTGTTTGTCGTGCCGTGGCACGGCAAAGCCATCGTCGGCACGACCGATACCGCCGTACCAACCGCCGAATACGAACCCAAACCGCTCGAGGAAGAGATCGCTTTCTTGCTCGAGCACGCTGGGCGTTACCTGAATCGCACGCCAAAACGCGAGGAGGTGCTGGCGGTTTATGCGGGCTTGCGTCCGTTGGTCAAAGCCGAAGGCGCAGACTCGACGGCAGCACTTTCCAGGGATCACACGATTTTGGTTTCGCGCACGGGTTTACTGACCATTGTCGGCGGCAAATGGACGACCTACCGCAAAATGGGCGAAGATGTCATCAACCGCGCCAGCGTCGTGGCAAACCTCGAGGTCAAAGAATCACCAACCCCGGAAATGCGCCTCCATGCCGCCCCAGACTTTAAAGATGCGCCGAGTTTTGAACCAGGTTCTTCCGCCGAGGCGCTCAGCATGTACGGTTTGGAAGCCAGCCAAGTTCAAGCGCTGGCAAACGAAAACCCTGCGCTGGCTGCGCCGATTCATGCAGATTTGCCGTACATCAAAGCCGAAGTCGTTTGGGCGGTGCGCTTTGAAATGGCTCGGACCCTCGAGGATGTCTTGTCAAGGCGCACCCGCAGCCTGACGCTGAACGCTCGAGCCGCACTCGAAGCCGCGCCCGAGGTGGCAAGGCTGATGGCGGTGGAATTGACCAGGGGCGCAGCTTGGGAAGAAGATCAGCTCGAGAAATTCCGGGTTCGCGTGGCTGAAAGTGTACTCAGTTAAAGGATTTTATCAATGGTTTGCTGCCATGCGGCGATTGAACCCCCAGAAACAAAAACATCTTTTAGAATAGCCTTGACACCAGTGCTGGACATTTGCGTGTGAAGGACGATAGCGGTTAAACTCGAGCGTAAGAGTCTGCATTCTGCACAGGTATACAAACTGATCCCAAAGAGGTCTGATAACCCAACATGCAAATCCGTAAGGCAACAAAACAAGACATTCCTGGAATCGCCCGCGTCTATCAATTGTGTTGGCGTGAACAATACGGCGCGTTCGTCCCAAGCGACATTTTTGAATCCTTGGCGATTGGTCAAGATGCACGCTGGGAAAATATTCTCGATGCCTCGACGTACGGCGATGAGGTCGCTTTTATTGCCGAAGAGAACAATGAGATCATTGGTTACGCCAGCGGCGGTCCCGAATGGGGCGGGCATCCATCCATTGAAGCCGAATTGTACTCGTTGTACGTCATGAACGGACATCAGGGCAAAGGTTTGGGAAAACGCTTGTTGCAGTCGGTGGCAGCCGCCCTGCAAAGCATGAGCATGAATTCGATGTTGGTGCATTTACGGTCCGGCAACCCAACACCTCGAGTTTATAACGCTCTGGGCGCTGAATATCTGGGAACGCAAGCCATCAGCGTCGATGGTATCACCATTCAAGAGATGACGTACGGTTGGAAAGACCTTAAGAAATTGGTCGAACCAAACGAAAAGAATTAAATCCTCACACGCTTATCTCGAGTCAAACTCATCTTATGGTTTAAACTAACAAAGATGCGAACAAGCTTGTCTTTACTGATATTTTCGGGGTTTGCTCTGGTGGCTTGCAACAACAACAATGCCGCCACCGGCGAAACCGTGCGGTTTTTAACCACGAGTTTAAACCCAATGTTTGTCGGCGAGCCGTTTAGCCAAGACATTCAAGTCACGTCTGGCACACGCCCATTTAGTTTAAGGGTGGTTCGCGGCGCACTTCCGACGGGCTTGAGCATCCCCAAAGGTTCACGTCAAATTGTGGGAACGCCCACTGAAGAAAAATCCTTCGAATTCACCCTCGAGGTCAACGACGCGAACTTATCGAACAAAGTCCAGGATTTTAAAGTCAGCGTTGCCAAAATTCCTCCAGCGTTGCTGGTTTGGAAAGAACCACCAACCGCCGTAACTGGTGAGATCAAAATTCCTTTTATCTTGCAGTACGCCAAGAAAGTCAAGAGTTTTCAAGCTCGAGTCCCAGTCGCAAATGGTGTTAAATTCGTCAAACTCGAGGGCGCGACGGGCAGACCCATTTTCATCTCGAGCATCAAAGACAACGTCCTGCGAGTTGATGGTGCGCTGCTCGATACCATCACCACAAACCGCGAAGTGACCGTTTTTTACCTGACGCTCGAGACGCCAAAAGACTATAAGTTTGCTGGAAGCATCGGTTACGATTTACGGGCGGGCGGCAAAAAGCTGTCAACAGGAAACCTCGAGTTGCCCAAACCTGCCACCACACCAACGGCTCCTGTGACTCCAACGACGCCAACCACACCGACAAAGCCGCC
>JANMUC010000525.1:0-3083 GCA_031391225.1 Deinococcales bacterium | reverse complement strand
CATTTGCAAGCGATCAAAAAACAACTCGAGGGGCAACCAGGCTGTCAACAAGGGCGATTGCTCAAGAACACCCAAGACCCTAACGTGATGCTGATTGAAAGCACTTGGACGCTCGAGATGCCTGACGTGATTGAAGGTTTTCCGCTTCCTGATTTGAAATGTAGAAGATGGTCGTTTGTCGTGCTTTGAATCAACTTGGCATTCGTTGCAAATGCGGTTGAAGCAGTCTTTCAAACAATTGGGTTAAATCGCTGGCTTGCAATTCTTGACTGAGTCGCAACGCATCCTCGAGAAGTCGCGCATCGAGGATTGCATGATTCGCAACGGTGCTGGCTTGACGCAGCATGTTCAAAGCCTCTTCTGGCAAACCCAGACTTCGCGCCTCGAGTGCGGCAAGAATGCCGTGTTTGGCAATCACTCGAGTTTCACCAGAAAGCAGCGCGTGTTGGTACAGCACGCCCGCACGGGCTGAAACCTGCTCGAGATGCTCAAAAACGCGGTGATGCAAAATGCGTTTTGACATGCTTGGAATGCTTTCAAGGATGGTCTCGAGCAGCAAATCGTGGGCGAAACGCGTTTCACGAATGATGCCTGCCCGCTCGAGTTCTTCGCTGGCAGCAAGCAAATTGGCACTCGAGGTTTCCAAAACGTTTTGTGCTAGCTCGAGCGTGAAGTGCTCACCGGCAATCGCAATCACCCGCGCCAGGTCATGAGCACCTTTGCTCAGGCGGGCAAGGCGTGGTTCGATCACGCGACGGGCTTTGCTCGAGCGCGGCAATTCGCGGCGTTCACGCAATTGAGCCAGTCGAGTTGGATTTAATTGCTCGAGTTCGCCTGTTTCGCGCAAGCTTTTTAACGTCTCGAGCAACAACATTGGATTTCCACCCGTCAGCCGCTCGAGTTGCACCGCCAGGGCAAAAGTGTCGTTTAGATTTGGTTCGAACTGTTCGAGCATGGTTTGAATGCTGAGCGTACCCAGTGGTTTGAGTTCAATGCGAACGCCGATTCCAGCGTCCAAACCGATCTGCATTAACGTTTCACCCGCTTGGCTCATTTCGCCCGTGCGGTACGCCGCGATCAGGGTCGGCGGCTTGCCACCGTTGCTCATCCATTCGGTGGTGGTTTTGTACCAAGCGTGAGTGGCAGATTGCCAGGTGGCTTCGTCATAAAATTGCAGATCATCTGTGACCCAGAGTTGAAACCTGCGTCCGAAATGAAGCATAAATTCTGATAAGGCTTCAGAGAGTCGCAACGTTTCACCGCTCGAGCCGTTCGGTGCTTGGGTTGCCAAATCTGGCAGAATACGCCCGAGTTCTTGATAGACCCACGGCGCTAGGGGCGGGTTGGGAAACAACTTGAACATCTTTCGCAACGCTCGAGCGATGGTCGAGTACGGCACGTGAGGATCATCGGGTCGTCCGTTGATGTCAGCATCGGCAATTTTACCCGTTTTGGCTTTCACAAATTCTTCAATCAATCTGGACTTACCAGAGCCTGGTTCGCCGACCACGAAAATAAACATTTTTTCGCCCCAAGCCGCCTCGAGTTCTGCCCATTCGCGTTCACGCCCGACCAGGGCAGGATTTTGAGTAAAACTTGTTGTTAACGGTTTTTCAGTCTCGAGCAGCACGGGTTTGGAGGCTTGAACGGGTTGCTCGAGCAGCGCCAGGGTTTCTTTTGAGGGGGCAACCCCCAATTCTTGAAAGAGCACTTGACGGCAACGCTCGAGTGCCTCGAGTGCCGCACTGCGTTGCCCCCTTGCCAACTCGAGGCGGATCAGGTTGCGGTGCGCGTCCTCGTTTAAGTCATCCAATGCCAATCGTTTTCGGGTGGTTTCAAGTGCGGCTTTAATGTCAGCTTCTTGTTCTTGAAGAGTCATCAGTCGCTCGAGCAAACCATCAATCACACCCTGAACTTGTTGCCGCTTCGTTTCGAGCCAAGCTTGCCAATCGGGGGTGTCCTGAAATTCGATCCCCTCAAGGAAGACGCCTTTAACGTCTTTTAAAGCCATCTCGAGCGCTTCACGCGAAGCATTTGGATTTTGTTCTAATTGCTCGAGTTTAAAAACATCCACGTTCTCTTGAAGCTCGAGCGAGACATCAAAACGATTGGTTGTCAATACTTCACCGACCACAGCTCGGACGTGCGAAAGCGCATTTCGTAGGTTATTCCTTGCCGCATCTGGTTCGGCATCCTCCCACAACAAGTTTGCCAGTTTATCTCTGGAATGCGCCTCTGGCTCGAGCACCAAATATGCCAGCAATGCCACGACGCGGCGGGTGCGTGAAGCAACCACTGCGTTGCCGCGCAGTATTTTGGGGATTCCTAAAAATAAAAACTCGAGCGTGTCCAAAAGCTCTCCCAATGTTTGCGTTCTGTTAACGCAATTTGTTAACGATGATTTTGCGCTTCACCGCTAACGTGAAACCAAGACGCACAGGACATTCCAGAATGAATTCTGTAGCTCGAGTATAACCCAATTGAATGACGGGAGAAAGGAAATTTTATGAGGATACTCATGATTTTGTTGGCGGCGGTATTTGGACTGAGCGCCTGCAATTCGGGAAGCCCAGGTGGTGGCGCGAGCAATGAGCAAATGACCGCCACTTTCAGCAACATTGTTGGAACGCCAGTCAGTGGCATCAGTCTTACGCCCTTCACGGCGACAACCGTTTTCGCAAGCTCGAGCTTTCAAACCCAAGTGGCTGGCGACGATGGAAGTCGTGTGGTTCAACTGATTATCGCTCCTGGACTAACCACAAGTGGGTCTTGTACTGAAAAAACCAACCCGGGTTTAGGCTGCATCGTTTCAATCGGTAAAAAAGGCACTGTTTCTGGTCTCGAGATTTCCAAAACCGCCAGCCTGACCGCAACCCTAAACGGCAACACGATCACAGTCACAGGAACAGCACATTTTGAAAACCTGGATAAAACCGTCTCGCATGACATTGAAATCAACACCACCAGCACGGTCATCCGACCTTAACGATCAAGAAAAGGAGCAAACCATGAAAACCTTCCACGCTCATCTTTTAGCACTTTTGACACTGGCGGCTATGCTAACAGCCTGCCCAGACCCTCCC
>JANMUC010000518.1:0-2385 GCA_031391225.1 Deinococcales bacterium | reverse complement strand
AATTTGCACTCGAGGGTTACGGCGTCTACAGTGGCACTAAAAATCCTGAAGCCGCCTGGGAAGTCTTGAAGTTCATGACAGGTGCAAAATTTATTGGGACAACCTTCGCCACCTTGCGCCTGCCACCCAGCCGCAAATCGGTTGCCGCCGCCGCCCTCGCGGTGTCGCGCGAAAAGCGCAACAACCCACAAAATCTCGAGGCGGTCTTTGATGGCATCAAGACCGGCATGACCTTGCCGCGCAACAAAGATTTTATCAACATGGCAATTCAGGTCGTGCAACCCGAGATCGACAAGATGCTCGAGGGCAAACAAAGCGCCGCAGAGACAGCCAAGAATGCCACCGAAAAGGCAAACAAGTACCTCCAGAGCGTTAAGTAAAGCTCGAATAGGGTGCGTATAAAAACATCCACCGCGCAGACCATGGACTCCGACTTAATCCAGAAACTCGAGCCTCACATCAAGAAATCTACTTTACCTCGCCTGAAGCCCTCATCCGGCGCTTCTTGACCCTAAAATGCACCTTCTTGATTCCAAGACGCACCTAACGGGCGGAATCGCTCACGGGCAGGGTCGCTCCGCGCCACCTTCTCCCACAAGTGGGAGAAGGACAGAACCTCGAACCACACGTGTAAAAAGCCAGTATCTCCCTTCTCCTGATGTTGGGAGAAGGGTCGGGGATGAGGGTAGACGGGCAATTGCTGATTTTTGTGTCTGACAGATAGAAAACGATTAAGTCGGATTCAATGCCTCATAAACGCGCTCGAGCCAAAACCTCGAGCATCGGCGATCACCTGACCTTGAGGAGTGACGCGTGAATCAACCCTCACCACAAGTTGTTCCGCCTTCAAATCCGCAAGCTCGAGTCGCCAAGCGAGCGGGCAGCCTGCACCGCCGTGACACGCTTTACTTTTTCTTGTTCACAGGTTTGTCGGTGGTCGGCTTTTTGTTGTTTTACCTTTACCCAATTGGACGCACCATTTACCTGAGTTTTACAAATTTAAGAATCACCAGCCCGTTTTTTGAGGGCGTGGGTTTGGACAATTACCGCCGTGTGATTTTTGACGACGATATTTTTCGCATTGCCTTAACGAATACCTTCAAGTACGCCGTAGTGGTTGGTCTGATGAAAATGCTGCTGGCGCTCGGGGCAGCCATGCTGCTGAACAACAAGTTAAAAGGTATCGCATTGTTTCGCTCGATTTTTTTCTTGCCGTTTATCATCCCGTCGTTTGCGGTGGCTTATGTTTTCAGGTTTTTCTTTCATCCCGCCAACGGCGTGGTCAACGAAGTGCTCGGCTGGATCGGGATTCATGGCATCGGCTGGTACGCCGACTCGAGCACCGCGCTTCAAACCCTGATGATCGCCAGTCTGTGGAGTTTTGGTGTGCCGATGCTGATTTTTCTGGCGGCGTTGCAAGATGTCCCTCGAGAGTTGTACGAGGTCGCGGAACTCGACGGGGCTTCGCGCTGGATTAAATTTCGCCACATCACCTTTCCAGCCATCTCGCCCGTGTTTTTGTTCAATGCCACCCTAATTTCCATTGATGCCCTGAAGAGTTTTGACCTGGCGTTCTTGATGGGGCAAGGTTCGGGCTATCCGGCAAACTCGACGCTGCTGTACTCGGTGTATCTGTTCAGTCAAGCCTTCACCTCGCCGTATGTGCTCGGTTATGCGTCCGCCATCGCCCTGATCTTTTTCTTGATCTTGATGGCGCTGACCGGCGCTAACTTCTTGCTCGGCAAGTTGTATGTGAAATCGGAGAATTGAGATGCAAGCACCGATCACTTCTCAAAAACCAGTCCCTCGAGACTCGAGCCGTGACTCTAACCGTCTGAACATTTTCTTGTACACCATGCTGGTCATCAGTTCGGTCATTTTGATGCTGCCGCTGATCTCGTTAATCCTGACCTCGTTCAAGACCTTTGGCGAGGCGGTCGGACCCTTCAAATGGATTCCGGCACAATTTAACCTCGAGAATTACCAGGCGGTTTTTAAACTGCGCGATTTTAATTACTGGAATTACCTGGGCAACACCATGCTAATTTTTGTACTGAAAACGGCTGGCACACTGATTTCTTGCAGCTTGGCGGCTTACGGCTACGCGCGGTTCAATTACAAATACAAGGGCATTTTCTTTGCGTTGCTGCTGACCGTCATCATGCTGCCTGGCGAACTGCTGACGATTCCGATGTACGAGGTCTACCTCAAACTCGGCTGGTACGACACCTATTATCCGCTGTACTTGGCAACCTATTTTGGAACGGACGTGTTTATGATTTTTTTGTTTCGACAGTTTTTTATAAGTATTCCCAAAGAACTTTTCGAGGCTGCCCAGATCGACGGCGCGAGCGAGTTTCAGATGTACCGACGCATCATGCTGCC